>JAKPNC010000228.1 GCA_029548585.1 bacterium
AGGCTCTCTACGGCTCCCCTTGAACCCGGCGGGGGCGTCTGGTTGCGTTTATACTTGCCCGAAAGCCAGCCGAATTCCTGCGGCCCGAAAACGGTAACCCCGATGTTGTAATTTTTGCATACGGGCAATACCTGCTGTTCAACGTGCCTGTCCAGGATATTATATTTCATCTGGTCGACGCACATCCGTTGGTAACCGGCGTACCTGCTCATAAGCTGCGTTTCGACAAGTTTCCATGACTGAAAACATGAAGACCCGATATATCTCACCTTACCCTTTCTTACTAGGTCGGTAAGGGCACTGAGAAATTCCTCCGTGGGTGCAGGATTTTTCGCCAGTTCGGGTCTTACTTCATCGGGTCGGTGCATAATCAGAAGGTCTATATAATCTGTTTTCAGTCTCCTGAGGGAACCTTCCACCGCCCTGATAATGTTTACCCTCGAACTTCCCCTGTTGTTCAATCCTCCGCCGGTGGGATTTCCCGCCCAGCATTTAGTGGCGACCACGAAGTCTTCTCTGATACCCCGGAGGGATTTCCCGAGAAATTCTTCGGACATGCCTTTTCCGTAGCCGTTTGCGGTATCAAAAAAGTTTATGCCCCCGTCAATGGCTTCCTTGATAATCTTTCCATCTTCTTCCTCGTTATCAGGGAACTGTCCGAGAGCTCCCAAGCATATTCGGGAGACTTTCAGTCCTGTATTTCCCAGGTTTGTGTATTGCATGGTTTTCTATGCCAGTTTTCAGAAATCAAAGATAATGATTTTCATAATAAGGATTATTTCCCGAACGGGGAGGAGATATCTTGTCTATCTCATCCATTATTTCCTGGCCCAGTTTTATGTCAACGGCTTTAACATTATCCTTCAAGTGTTCTATAAGCCTGGGTCCGGATAGGACGCTTGTCACCAGTGGTCTGTGTAGCAGCCATGCTATAGCCAGCTGGGAAAGTGTTATCCCGAGTTTTTCCGCTATGGGCTCAAGTTTTTCCAGCATATCGAAAATCTTCGGTGCTTCGGGAGAATCAAAATCCACAAAAATCTTTCTTACCGCCCTTGAATCTTTTGGAGGAGCGACGTTTCTCTTGTATTTGCCCGAGAGCCAGCCTCCGTCAAGGGGACTGAAAATGGTTACCCCGATGCCATATTTCTTGCATACGGGAAGTACCTGCTGTTCTACGAACCTGTCCAGGATGGTATACTTGAGCTGGTCGGCACACATCCTTTCGTACCTGTCGTATCTGCTCATGAGCTGTGTTTCGACAAGCTTCCATGGCTGGTAGCATGAGGATCCTATATATCTTACCTTGCCCTGCTTAACGAGGTTGGTCAGGGTTGAAAGGATATCCTCTGTCGCTGTGGGATTTTTTGCAAGCGCCGGCATCACTTCGTCGGGCCTGTGCATAGTCAGAAGGTCGACGTAATCGGTCTTGAGCCTCCTGAGAGAATTTTCCACGGCGCTTATTATATTGACCCTTGAACTTCCCCTGTTGTTTTTTCCTCCCACTCCCGGGTTGCCTCCCCAGCACTTTGTAGCAATAACATAATCTTCTCTTTTTCCGGCCAGCGCCTTGCCGAGAATTTCTTCGGACTTTCCTTTGACGTACCCTCCTGCGGTATCGAAGAAGTTAATGCCCATGTTAATGGCTTCGTTAATAATCTCTATATCCTTTGATTCTTCCTGGTAGGCCCCGAAATTCATTGCTCCAAGGCATATCCGCGAAACCTTCAGACCGGTTTCCCCAAGATTTGAATACTCCATAGCCATGTTTTTTTCCTCCGTTGTTAAAAAAACTCTTCAACTGTGGGTTTAAAGATAATAAACTTTACACCTATTTTCAAAATAAATCAACAGAATTTCATGAAACAATTCTGGTTCAAACTCTGAAATTCATGACCATCAAGATCTTGAAACCCAGTCTGCTCTTTTGCCGGGGTATATGATCGGATATCCTTGACTCCTGCGGATCATTTTTGTCTCCTTTACACCGGGGCTCTTTGAAGGAGTCTCCGCGAGACCTTTGAAAAACCGTCTTCCCTTTTTTTTAGGAGGATATCCTGTTTTCTGATATAATGTAAGGACTTTTAAAAGAGGGCAGTGCAGTCAAATGTCTTTCTATGTTTCGTTTCTGCCACATCCCGGGGGCACCTATGTTTTCCTATAATTATTTCCTGGCCAGGAAGTTTGCAGGAAGAAGGAAATCTGACAATTTTCTCTGGTTTATAAGTGTTTTTTCCATGGCCGGGGTTGCCATAGGGGTGGTGGCCCTCATGCTTGTCATAGGGGTCATGAACGGATTTTCCAAGGAGCTGAAGCGCAAGATAATAGGAGCGCATCCAACCATCACGATCGAGGGCAGGCCTTTAATCGGTGGTTACGAGGAAATAATCAACAGGATCAGGAAGGATATTCCCGAGGTGGAAGGGATAGCTCCTTATATTTCAACCCAGGTCATATACAAGTCGGACAGGTATCTCATAGGAGGCGTTCTCCGGGGAGTAGATCCCCTGCGGGAGGAGTCTGTTACAAACCTGGGCAGGTTCGTCATAAAGGGTGATTACCAGGGATTGGATAAAGGCATCCTGCTCGGAAGCGAGCTTGCAGGTGAGCTGGAGGTGGGTGTCGGTGATTCCATCTCCGTAATTGCCGGCCTTTCTCCTGCAGTTTTTTCAACCAGGGTTGCCGGAATAGTTGAATACGGCGTCTATGCGTTTGATTCTTCCATGGGCTTTGCTTCCCTTGAGAATACCAGGACATTTCTCAGGACGGGGGATGTTGTGCACGGAATAGGCATCAGGACAGAAAATATATACGAATCCGAAAAGATTGCAGAAAGCATCAGGAGATCTCTCGGCTACAGGCACAACGTTACAACCTGGATCCAGAAGAATAAGATACTCTTTGCCGCCCTTGCCCTTGAAAAAAAAGCCATGTCGGTGATACTTGCGCTTATCGTCCTGGTTGCGTCTTTCAACATATCTGCAACCCTTATGATAACAGTCTACAGGAAGGTCAAGGAGATAGGGATACTCCGGGCCCTCGGGGTCTCGTCCCGGGAGGTCGGACGGATCTTCCTTTACCAGGGGCTCCTCATCGGCATCAAGGGACTTGTTGCCGGGCTTGTCACCGGAGGCATCCTGGCCATGCTCCTGAGGAAATACCAGTTCGTGAAACTGCCGGAATTTGTTTACGACCTCTCCCGGCTTCCCGTCGACATTTCTCTTATGGACATTTCATGGATATCCGGGATGGTGATACTCATAGTTTGCATCGCGAGCCTCTACCCGGCCCGCAGGGCTGCACGTTTGAATCCTAACCAGGCTATAAGGAATGAATAAACTTCTTGTATCAGACGTTACCAGGGAATACCCGGGAGGAGTTTTTGCCCTCAGCGGAGTCAGTTTTGAAGTTGTGAAGGGAGATATAGCTGTAGTGGTGGGCCCTTCCGGCTCGGGGAAAACGACCCTCCTCAACATACTGGGACTGCTCGACAGGCCGACCCGCGGAAGCGTTTTCATGGACGGCCTTGACCTGACTCATCTGGGTGAAAAAGAGGCTGCGAGGATCATGAACGCATCGTTCGGCTTTATATTCCAGTTCTTCTACCTGATACCCGAGCTGACGGTGATTGAAAACGTCATGCTTCCCCTGTGGATAAGAGACAAAACATCCCTGAAGCTTAAAAATTACCGGGCCCAGGCGGAATGTCTGCTCGATGAGTTCGGGATGTCCGGCAGAAGGGATTTTTATCCTTCCCAGCTTTCAGGAGGGGAACTTCAGAGGGTTGCAATATGCAGGAGCCTTGTCTGCGAACCTGACGTTATTTTTGCCGACGAGCCGACCGGGAGCATAGACAGGAAGTCCACCGAGATGTTTTTTGAGCTGGTCAGGAAACTTAACAGGGAAAAGGGGGTTACCTTTGTCATAGGTACCCACAACGAAAAATTCCTCGATTTCGCCACCGAGGTAATATCCCTTAACAAGGGGGAACTTGCGGATATATCCAGGAGGGGCTGAACTCATTGGCCGGTTTTCTGACCCTGCTTTAACAGTCCCATGGGCAGGATAAAATGAACGGGGGATCAAAATGGAAAAGAGGGCATGGATAGACGTTGATTTTCCATCAATTTGCGACAACATAGACAAGATGAAGAAGACCACCGGCAGGAAATTCCTGGCCTGTGTTAAGGCTGACTGTTACGGGATGGGGATGAGCAGTATCGCCAGGGGAATAGAGAAAAAAGCAGACTTCTTTGGCGTTGCAGAAACGTCCGAAGCGATCTCTCTCAGGGAAGGAGGAATCAGGAAGCCCGTGCTGGTAATGGGGAGCATGCTGCCCGGGGATGCCGATATTCTGGCTGTGAACAACATAAGGATAACCCTGTGCAACAGGGAAATGCTGAAGAAGATCGCCTCTGTCGCCGCAAAAAGAAACATAAGGGTCAACGTTCACATAAAGATTGATACCGGCCTTGGCAGGATAGGCGTCATGCCAGGCGAAGCTGTCGATTTCATAGAGGAGGCGTCAAAGGTAAAAGGGATCAGGATAGAGGGAATATTCACCCATCTTGCAACGGCTGACTGGGATGATGACGGGTATGCGAGGGGTCAGCTCGGATCCTTCATGAATATCCTCAGGAAGGTTGAATCCATGAAGATACCAATCAGGCACATTGCCAATTCCGCCGCTCTCATTAAGTTTCCGGAAACCTACAGGGATTTCGACATGGTAAGGATAGGTCTTCTCTTCCTCGGGGTTTATCCGGACAGGAAACTTCATGCCGGCCTTCCCCTGAAGCCTGCCCTTTCGGGTCACTGCAGGGTTCTTTACCTCAAGGATGTTCCAAGGGGAACCGGCCTGAGCTACGGTATTACCTACAGGACAAGGAAGGATATTACAAAGGTTGCGACAGTGGGCATAGGTTACGGTGACGGGTACAAGAGGTTCCTCTCCAACAGGTATTGGATGGAATACAAAGGAAAGAAGCTACGGATACTCGGCAACGTATGCATGGACCAGACCCTTGTCGATGCTACGGGAACCGGCCTGAAAACAGGAGAAACTCTCAGGATTTTCGGGGACAGGTTTGAAATCGAGGAGATGGCAGTCAGGGGAAATACCGTTCCGCAGGAGATTCTTTGCGGTTTCGGAAGCAGGCGCATGGAGAAAATATACAAAAAATGAAAATGGTAAAAAAAGAGTTTGAAGAATACAGGAGGAAGATCGAGGAAAGGCTTGAAATTCTGCTGCCTCCGGCCGGCATGGAACCCAGGGTCCTTCACAGGGCCATGAGGTACAGCGTCTTATCCGGGGGCAAGAGGCTCAGGCCCGTAATAGTTCTTGCTTCAGGGGACATCGCGGGGGTTGACCACGAAAAGCTTATGCCCGCAGCCTGCGGGCTGGAGATCCTTCATAATTTTTCTCTCGTGCACGACGACCTGCCTGCAATGGATAACGACGATTACAGGCGGGGTAAACTCACCTGTCACAAGAAGTTCGGAGAGGATGTTGCAATCCTTGCCGGGGATGCTCTCCTGACGCTTGCCTTCGAAGCCATATCCGAAACGGGCCTTGTTTCCCTTGTAAAAGCGGTTGCCAGGGCAACGGGATCCCTTGGCATGGCGGGAGGACAGGTTCTTGACATGAAATTCAAGGACAGGAAGGTTCCCGGGCATATGAAAAAGAAGATAGACGTCTTGAAGACGGGATGCCTCTTCAAGGTATGTTTTGAAGCTCCTCTCCATTTCAGGAAGGTTTCAGAGAAAGATTCCCGGACGATATCGAGGCTTGCAGACAACTTCGGCCAGGCTTTCCAGGTAAGGGACGACATCGAGGACAACGAGGGAGACGCCTCTTCCATGAAGAAGAAGCTCGAAATCCTTTACGGGGAGATGAAAAGGGACATCTGCTCCTTCGGGGAAAGGGGAAAGCTTCTCGGGTACATAAACGAAAGGCTGTTTAACGTTACCGCGGCCGGTCTGAAAAACCATTGACATTTTACGTTTTTTATGTATAATGTAAGACTGTAGTTTTTATGATTAAAGTGGTTTAAAACGGGCTTTTTAAGGTCTGCAGGCAAAAAGAGGGAGGTGTGCATGCCGCTTCTTAAAGTAACCGGCTTATCCAAGGTTTTTCAACTCGGCAGGAATAAAACCGTTACCGCCCTGAATAATGTTAATTTTGAAGTTGAAGATGGCGAGATTTTCGGCATACTGGGTCCCAACGGATCAGGCAAAACAACCTGCCTCAAGCTCCTGCTTGGCATTCTTTTTCCCACGGAAGGCAGCATAAGCATCATGGGTAAGAACCAGTTTGACGTGGAGGCAAAGTCCAGGATAGGTTTCCTGCCTGAAAATCCTTACTACTACGAGTATCTTTGCGGTACGGAAGTCCTTAATTTTTACGGGCGCCTGTTCGGGATGCCCAAAGGCCTGATAAAAGAGAGGACAGAGTATCTTCTGAAACTGGTGAACCTGCAGGATGCGGGCAAGCTTGCCCTGAGGCATTATTCAAAGGGGATGCTTGAAAGGATTGGACTCGCTTCCAGCCTCATAAACGATCCCAAGATACTTATTCTCGACGAGCCGACTACAGGCCTTGATCCTATAGGGTGCAAGGAGACAAGGGATCTTCTTGTCAGGCTCAAGGAAATGGGCAAGACAATACTTCTTTCGAGCCATTTTCTTTCAGAGGTTGAAAGGGTTTGCAGCCGGATAGCCATATTTCACAGGGGAAACCTGCTGACTACCGGATCGCTTTCTTCCCTGCTTAACCAGTATGGCGCTGATAACCTGGAAGACCTTTTTGTCAAGAGTATTGAGAAGTACGATGTAGAGCTGGAAAGCGGAAAGCCGGTGGCAGCCACGGATTGAAGGAGCAGCCGGGGCAATCCATACATGTGCAATATTTCCCTTCCCGCCTGCTGCCGTGTGAGGGGGGGGCTTGAAGAATAAGCATAAAGGAGACAAAATGGGTAAAATGTGGGTTATTGCAACCAATACGTTCAGGGAAGCCCTTAGGAAAAAGACTCTTTACATCCTTCTGGTGGTCGCCCTCGTGGCTATAGGAACCTCGAGGTTCTTCTCCTTCCTTGCCGCCCAGGACGAACTCAAGATGATAAAAGACGTAAGTTTTGCCACGATCGAGTTTTTCGGGGCAATACTGGCCATATTTACTGCCATGGGAGGGGTATCCGGAGAAATAGAGAAGAAGACCATTTACACGCTTCTCGCAAAGCCCATCACGAGAAAGAATTTCATCATAGGCAAGTTCCTGGGCCAGTCCATGGTCATACTTCTCAACGCGATACTTATAAGCCTCTTCTTCATCGGGCTTCTTATCTCCAAGAAAGCCGTTCCTGACATGGAGATATACAAGAGCCTCCTGCTCATATACATAGAGCTTCTTATGATCGGGGCCATATCCCTTGCCGTGGCGACATTCGCCACAGATGCTTTCAACATAATTCTTTCTTTCTTCCTCTTCATAACCGGAAACCTCTCGGTCTACTTCAAGCAGGTCATAGAAAGGACCGAAAATATAATTTTCAAGGGACTGGGGTACATGTTGTACAACATCATTCCAAATTACGAAAATTTTAACATAAGGGACCAGGTTGTGGTTGGAGTGAACGTCAGCTGGCAGTATGTGGGCCAAACAATCCTTTACGGGGTAATGTACATAGTGATAGCGGTCCTTGTAGGCATATACTTTTTTCAAAAGAGGGAAGTATGAAAAACAAGAACTGGGTCAACCTTTTTATTGCAGTGCTTTTGTATATTCCCGTCGGCTTCCTGCAGGTTCACATTGATTACAGGAGAAAGCTTGAAGACCTTGAGGCGAGATTGATGCTCATGCCGGGGCAGGTTGCCGGCAGTCTCGTCCTGAGCGGCTTCAGGGGTGTCGCTGCCG
This sequence comes from bacterium, assembly GCA_029548585.1. Classification (GTDB taxonomy): domain Bacteria; phylum Ratteibacteria; class UBA8468; order B48-G9; family JAFGKM01; genus JALNXB01. Next base: position 7,910 of record JAKPNC010000228.1, read on the forward strand.
ACCTGTTATGGCTGAACATAGAGGAACTCTGGCACCAGGGCCACACGTACAAGCTGCTTCCCATGTTTGAATCCGTCGCATGGCTTCAGCCGCGCTATATAACGGTCTGGGCCGTTGGCGGATGGCATATGGCTTACAACATATACGCTTCCACCCAGGACCAGAAGGAAAAGAAATACTGGTATGAACAGGGAGCGGCTTTCCTTAAGAAGGGTATCGCGTATAACCCCGAGCAGTATGATCTCTATTTTGAACTTGGCTGGACTTATTACAATAAGGGCGAGGATTTCGCCAACGCTGTAAAATATCTCGAGAAAGCCGTAAAGTTCCCATGCCCGGACTATGTCAAGAGCCTTCTTGCTCATGCGTACGAGAATAACGACCAGGTGGATAAGGCTGTTGAACAGTGGACCAGGGTTCTCAATACCGGCTTTGAATCGGTGGCTAAAAGGGCGTTGAAGGTTATCAGGGAAGAAGGGGCTTTCACTCCGACCAGGCGCAGAAGGCTCGGAATGGGAATGGAAGATTAGATCCAGGCTATGCCTGGCCCCACCAAAAAATGAAAAGAGTATTCGTTCTTTCGGCCCCGTCCGGCACTGGCAAGACCACCATGGCCGCCCGCTTGAAGCAGGAAGTGCCCGGACTCTTCATCCCTGTAACTTATACAACAAAAAATCCCCGCCCGGAGGAAGTAGAGGGAAGGGATTACCATTTTGTCAGCAGGGAGAAATTCCTTGAGATGATCCGGTTGGGTGAGTTCCTGGAATGGGCGGAAGTCTACGGGAATTGTTACGGTACGCCCCGTAAAGAGGTGGAAGAACAATTGAAGCTTGGCAGGAAGGTCCTTCTTACCATAGACACCCAGGGCGGCCTTTCCGTGAGGAGAATTTTTCCTCAGGCTTTTCTTGTGGGTCTCCTGCCTCCGTCACTCGCAGAACAGGAAGGACGCATAAGGAAAAGAAGCGGCCTTTCCGAAAAAGAAATCAGGCAGAGGATCGAGGCTGCGAGAATCGAAAGAAGGGTTCTGAAAGAAGAATACGATATCAGGCTGGTAAACAGGAATCTTGAAACTACCCTGGAAAAGATAAAAAAGATTATAACAGGGAAGTAAAGGAGAGACATGGAGAAGGTAAAGGTAGGTTTCATAGGAGCCGGAGGTCTTGCCACATCCAAGCATTATCCTTCCATAAGGGACATGGAAGACGCAGATATTGTAGGTTTGTCAGACCTGGTAAAGGAAAGAAGAGACCAGGCGGCCGAGAAATTCAACGTGGAGAATACCTTCTCCGATTACAAGGAGATGATCGAAAAGACGGCCCCTGAGGCTGTCTATATAGTCATGCCCCCGCACATCCTTTACGACATAGCGGCTCACTGCCTGAAGCTCGGCCTGCACGTTTTCATAGAAAAGCCCCCGGGTGTTACAAAGGGGCAGACCCTGCAGATGGCAAAGCTTGCAGAGAAAAGCGGTTCTTTGACCATGACGGGTTTCCAGCGGAGGTTTTCCCCTCTCCTGGTCGAGGCGAAGAAAAAGGTTGACCAGCGCGGAGGGGTAACCCAGTGCCAGGCCAATTTCTTCAAGTACAGCCCCGGTGCAGGTTCTTATTACCAGGGCGCCATAGATATCCTTACCTGTGATGCCATACATGCGGTCGACATCCTGAGATGGATGGGCGGGGATGTCAAGAAGGTCGTAAGTATTGTCAGCAAGCTTTTCTGCGATGATCCCAACAGGTTCTGCGCCCTTATGGAATTTGAAAGCGGTGCAGCCGGATACCTTTCCACCAACTGGATCTCTGGCAAAAGGATATACGGCGTGGAGATGCACGGGAAAGGCATCATTGCCTTTGCCGACCCGGAGGCGGATGCGAAGATCTACACAGAAGGGAATAAGGAAGCCGAAGTTATCCTTGCCGAAAGCATGACCGGTGAGAAAGACCCGGATTCCTACAAGAATACGGGATTCTTCCATGAAGACAGGCATTTCATAGACTGCATCAGGTCAAAGACGCTTCCCCAGACCAATTTTGCCGAGGCTTACAAGACCATGGACCTGGTTGACAGGATATACCATAACCAGATCTAACCCTTGCGTCCCCGGCGGGATTTGCCAAGGAAAGATGCTATCTCCACGGGCGGGGGGCCGAACCTGTCTTGAAGTTCTTCGTAAAGGAGTTCCGCTTCATCCCGGGTGCGGGCAGAAGCCATTTTCCTGTAAATGTAAAACCTCAGGGCCGGGTCTTTCACGTATTCTTCAGGAATGGCGGGAGGGGATGCCGGCACGGGTTCTTCGGAAGGCGTTGCCTGCCGTTCTCCCGATATCTCCTGCCAGAACTGGCAGTAAAGGTTAAATCCCACCTGGTCTATGAATCCGTGCTGTTCTCTTCCCAGGATGTTGCCGGCTCCCCTTATTTCAAGATCTTTAAGGGCGATCCTGTAACCGCTTCCCGGCTTGTTTAGTTCCTGGAGGGCCTGGAGCCTTTCATTTGCCGTTTTTGTCATGTACACGTGGCCGGGGATCAGGAAGTAAGCGTATGCCCGCCACTTGTACCGTCCCACCCTGCCGCGGAGCTGGTAGAGGTCGGCAAGGCCGTACCTGTGGGCGTTGTCCACTATCAGGGTATTGGCCCTGGGTATATCTATGCCGTTTTCGACTATCGTGGTAGCAACCAGTATATCTGTCTCCCCCGCAGAAAACCTTTTCATTATGGCGGACAGAGTTTCGGGATTCATCCTTCCGTGGGCAATCTCTATCCTTGCGAAGGGGACCATCCTCCTGAGCCTGTCCCGGACCTTCTCTATGTCGTAAATGAAGTTGTGCAGGTAGAATACCTGCCCCTTCCTCTCCAATTCCCTCAAAATGGCCTCTTTCACCATCTGGTCGTTGTGCCTTCCCACGTAAGTAACAACCGAGATCCTGCCCTGTGGGGGAGTGGAGATGATGCTTATATCCTTCATTCCCGAAAGGGTCATGTACAGAGTCCTTGGTATGGGGGTGGCTGTCAGGGTCAGAACGTCTATCCCCTTGAAGAGGATCTTGATCTTCTCCTTGTGGACTACCCCGAAACGCTGTTCTTCGTCTACGATCAGCAGCCCCAGGTTTTTGAACCTGATATCTTTCTGGAGAAGCCTGTGGGTTCCTATGACGATATCAACCGAACCTCGTTCCATCTCCCCGATGATTCTTGACTGCTGACTGCTCTCCACGAGCCTCGAAAGCATCTCCACCTTTACGGGAAAATCGGCAAACCTCTCCCTGAAAGTCAGAAAATGCTGCAGGGCAAGCACGGTCGTGGGAACCAGAACAGCTACCTGTTTTCCGCTTAGTACCGCTTTGAAGCATGCCCTGAGGGCGATTTCTGTCTTTCCGTATCCGGCATCCCCGCAGACTATCCTGTCCATGATCCTGGGGGAAACCATGTCTTTTTTAACCTCGTCGATGGCTTTTGACTGGTCAAGGGTTTCCGTATATATGAAACTCGAATCGAATTGTTCCTGGAGTTCGTCGTCCCGGAGGAAGGGAAAGCTTTTTTCCTGCTTTCTTGCCGTGTAAAGCTTGTAGAGGTCCGATGCCAGGTCCCTTATGCTATCCTTGACCTTTTCCCGGATATTCAGCCAGCTCTTGCTGTTCAGCCTGGAGATCCTGGGCTCTTTGTCGCCGATGTACTTGTGGACCAGGGAGATATGCCTTACCGGCACGTAAAGCTGATCTCCTCCTTCATACCTGATTATTATAAACTCCTCTTCCGATCCGTTAACCTTCAGTTTCTTCATCCCGTCGAAAATACCTATTCCTTCGTTGTAATGGACGACGTAATCTCCCTGCCTTATTTCTGTATAACTTCCCAGGGGGATATAGTCGGGATTTCTTCTGCGGGCAACATGCCTGCCCCTGTATCTTGAGAATAACTCGTCGTTGCTTAAGACTGTAATTCCGGCTTCAGGAAAGGAGAAACCGGAAGAAATCACCCCTTCCATAAATTCTATTCCCGAGATCCCGACCTTTTTTTCTACAAGGACTTCCCTTATCCTTGTCTCCTGTCCCCTGTTATCCGAGAAGATGAAGATCTTTTCCCCTGGATTCCTGTTCCATGCGAAAAAAGGGTTGATCCTGAACCTTTCGCCTGTGGAAAAAATGTTGAAATGCCAGGTTTTCCTTTCCGACGCCAGTTCAGTTATCTTTTTTTGTACCACCGAAGACCTGGCGACCAGGTCTCCGAGCCATCCTTCTTCCATCTTTTCCATTCCTGCAGTCTTTCTCGCCGAAAGGGAAGATGAAGCTTTTTCAGGCTCAACGAAAAAGGAGATCGCTCTCCTGAGCCCATCAAGCAGAAAGTCCTTTTCTTCACCGGCAAAGGATTCGTTTACAGGCAGTATCCTTATCTCCTTTCTCTTTTCAAATGAAAGCTGGCTGGCGGCCTCGAAATTCCTGATTGAATTTATCCTGTTGCCCGAGAACTCGATCCTTGCCGGGAAATCGGCATCCAGGGGATAGATGTCTATGATTCCGCCTCTTCTGGCGAAGGATCCGGGTTCCTCCACAACGGGAGATTCCTCGAAACCGGAATCTATCAGGCGCCTTATGAGGGAGTCCCTCCTTAATTCCCCGCCTGTCCGAATGCTGATAATTCTTTCTACGAAGCTTTTGAGCGGGGGGATCCTTTTTGCGAGGGCCGCCGGATGGGAGACGAGCAGGTAAGGTACGGTTTTTTCGCCGAGCGCCGATATGGTTTTTACTCTCTCGAACATAACCTCTGAGATAATGTTCTCGTTCTCGCTGAATAATTCCGGGCCGGGCAGGAATAATGACTTTTCTTCAGGCAGGAAATTACTGATGTCGGCGAAAAACCTTTCCGCTGATTCCTCTTCGGGCAGGATGGCGACAACCGGCATGCCTGTCGATTCAAAAAGGCCCGCAATAAGGTATGGAACGAAACTTCCTTCCACTCCGCTTATGAAGGAACGGGCGCTTCCTGCCGTGAAATCGGCCAGCCTGGCGAACTCCGCGGATTTTGAGAGAAATTTTAGAATTTTCATGCTGGAACCCTCTTGATCAGCCATTGTAAAGGATGTAAACAGGTCCTGTTATCCCTCCGTTCTCTTCGTGGCCGAGAGGTCCGCTGTATACACGCCTGAGGATATTACCCAGGCTGTTTGTCACCCTTATCTCGATTCTGTTGCGCCCTTTTTTGAGCATCCTGCTGATGTCGAAAACGTAAGGTTTCCACGCCCTTATTCCTGCACTCCTGCCGTTAATCCGCACCTCTGCCGTCGAGAATGCCGATTCCACGACAAGCCTCGGCCTGTCAGGAATCTCCGGCAGGTCCAAATCCCTTGAATATATGCCGGTTCCAGCGAAATGCGGGTACCCGGAACCATTCCATCCCCGGTTATCCATAACTCTGCCTGGAGGCTCGAGCATGAATCCGCCGGTAACTTTCCTTACCGCGAAATCTCCTCCTATGACAGCCGGTTCTATGTAATCTTTCTGGCTGAATCCCGGCAGATCCTCTTTCCATGACCTCCACCGGGAGCTTTTGACGAGAAAATCGAATCTGTTTTCCCCTTTTCTGCACAGCCTCCGGATGTTGAAAACAACGTTCTCCCTGTCCCAGAGGGCCGATCCCGAAGGCCGTCCCGCATCTAAACCGTTTATGAAAAGCCTGGTCCAATCACCTGAATCGGCGATGAAAGAGAGCTTTTCCGGTTCGTATGAAAGGCAGAATGTCCCGCTGACCCAGTAAAAAGGGGATTCTTCCATGGTAAATCCGGAAGGAAGTTTTCCATGGAAAGCCTTTTCCCAGTTCCCGTTTATGGGAAGCGTGTACCACTTTTCTTTCTCCCCTTTTCCCAGGGGATCCTTCCTGGCATGAAGCTCCGGAAGAAAAAGGTTGTCTTCCCTGGTCCTGAATTCCCACTTTTCACCGAGGGGTATCCTTGAGCCGTATAAATCCGACGCGGGAGGAAGTCCGCATGCCGAAGAAGGATGGCCATGGTGTCTGCCGGAAAACCTTATCGCAAGGGATTGTCCTTCCCTGAGTCCTATCCTGGTTCGCACAGACTCTCCTTTCTTTTCTGTTTCAGTCCTGTAGAGCCTGCCGTCTTCCACATCCAGGATCTCAGCGCATTCGGCGGAAAAGTGTTTCAAGTCCACTTTCCTGTCACTGCCTGTATGGTTTGCCAGGAAGATAACGTATTCCCCGTCACTGGCCCTGCCGGTTGCCCATATGCCTTCTGCCTCTTTTCCGTTCTCAATTTCCCAATTTTTGTTCAACGACGGGGTTATGAAGGCCATCAATTTTTTCCCTGTTCCCTTCCCGTCCTTTTCTACCGGAATAAAAACCTCGTTTTTCCCTGAGGAGAAGGGGATGATCCTGCCTTCCGAATAAGAAAAGGATGGCAGGCAACCGAGCCACACAACCTTTCCGCCGTTATCTGCGAATTTGCCGAGCATCTTCCTGCTTTGCCCGTCTACGGCGAAGCATCCCGGCACCACTACCGTTGAGAACCTCCTCTTGCCGCATTCCAGCCAGGAACCGGAGACACTGGACTGGTTCAGAACGTCTTCAAAGAGCATTTCGAAATCAACCCAGTTTGCAAAAAGGGTATTCATGGAGGTTTTAAGCATATCCAGCATGAAACGGGACCGGGTTGTTTCGTTCCATGTTTCTGCCCCTGCGCCCACCCTGCAGGTTCCCGAGGCATGGGCCGAAGTGGAGCTGTAAAGTACGGCAACCTCAGCGTCGAGAGGGGCAAAGGATGCCAGCATGGAAACCCTGCGGCAATAATCGGCATAGATCCCATAATGTTTCCACCACGGCTGAGTAAAATGCTTGCCTGAGAGCGCTCTCTTGCGGAAATCAGAAATCGTGTATATGAGCCCGTTGTCGTTTATCATGCTTATACCCATCGAGGCTAGCCAGTCGTTATCTTTCTTCTGTTGCCCCAGTGAGCAGTTCCAGTCCCTCACGCCGAAAACTTCGCACATGCTTCTCCCTGCCCCCGAGTAAAGCGCCGTGGAAGAAATCTTTTTTGCGGTCAGCATGAGAAGCGGATAATCATAGGGTTCCTTGCCTATGAAGGTTTCAAGGGGGGTGCCGGGCATGCATCCCGAGAGCATGTCCATTCCGGGCACCTGTATCCATTTTATGAATTCGTGGATATCCCCGTTAACCTTTCCTGAAAGTGAGACGGTCTCTTCGGCCATACAGTGGCCAGTGGCCAAAACCCCGTTTTCCGCGCACCATTCTCCCACTTTCCTTGCAAAGTTTGAAGAAAAGAGGTCGGTCAGGAGTCTCATGTAATCTATCCTCGTCTTTACCGTTTCAGGCTGGCCGTCTTCGGCAATAAGGAGTCCGAGGTTATCCTCCAGCGAGTACCCGTACCTCTTCCGGAATTCCGGGAAAAGCTTTCCTGTCCAGGCGAAACTGGCATTTTTATTCCTGTTGGCGTAAGGCTCGTCGAAGAAGAAACCTCTCAGGGTTTTCCCGAAGTATCCGGAGAACCTCTCCAGGTACTCCCGGTGTATGTATGACATCCATTTTCCGACCGTTTCCCCGTCAAGAAGGTCCCCGTATCCGCGCTGCTTCCAGGAATCCGCCGTTCCGACGCTCGAAAGCAGAATAGTGTCGAGGGTTTTTTTTACGAGCATGACAAAAGTTCCCTCCGTTCCTGACAAGTTTGTCCAGAATCTCGTTCCGGGGTTTTTCCACCAATCTGAACTTTCTGCCGGGACATCGAGGATCTTTCCGTTTTTTCCCCTGAATCCCGAGTAGAGTATCTCCGCCCCGCTTGAAAAAAGGGCCTCGATGTTTATCTTCCCCCCGGCTGGAACCTGCTGTTCGACGATCTCCATGGAAGAAGACAGGGTTTCCGGATGTTCCCTGAGGAGATACCCGGCCGCCGTCCCGCTGGGCCAGTTGAGATCGTCGTATATCCAGGCTTTCATTCCCTTTTCCCTGCATTTCTCAAGGACAAACCGGACGCAGTCCCAGTAACTCTTCCTCAGGAAGGAAGGATATTCCAGTCCGTAGAGGGCCATGATGAAAAATTCGTTTATTCCCTGTTTCTTCATTTCCGAGAGTTGTCTTGCCATCTCACGGCGGGTCATCCTTCCGGTCCAGCACCACCATGGAACGGGACCGAATTCTCCTGTCAGTTCTGTGAACATCTCCGCGTAGCTCTTCTTTTCGTTTTCCATGTCATTTCCTTCAGGATTTTTTGGGGGGTGAACCTCCGTTGGGCAGCCTTCCGTCAGCATTTAATAAGGATAAGGCGTGCCTTGTAAAATTTGAAAACATTGTATAACGTCTGTCGTCTTCCAGTCAACTTGGATATTGCATTAAGAAGGGCCGGAAGGTACAATATACTTTGAATGTATGAGCATTTTACAAGGGAGGACTCAGTATGGAAATTAAACTCAAAACCTTTTTGCTCCTTGGCGGACTGACAGTGCTTCTCGTATGGGGAGGAAGCTTTTTCGGCGAGGGAGGCATGGTTACAGCTTTTATTATAGCCCTTGCCATGAACGGGATTTCATACTTTTTCTCGGACAGGCTTGTGCTCGCCATGTACAGGGCGAAGCCCATATCTTACAATGATGCCCCCCTGATATATAACATCATGGGAGAACTGACACAGAAGGCCGGTATGCCTATGCCGAAGCTTTACCTTATACAGTCTGCCACTCCCAACGCATTTGCCACGGGAAGGGATCCCGCACACTCTGCCGTAGCGGTTACGACAGGGATAATGGAACTCCTGTCGGAAAACGAGATCAAGGGAGTCCTTGCCCATGAACTGTCCCACATAAAGGACAGGGATATACTTCTCGCCACCATTGCCGCCACTATCGCCGGAGCGATAACATTTTTGGCGAGAATGGCACAGTGGGCCGCCATGTTCGGAGGCGGGGGCAATAACCGGAAGAATAACGGTAACATGCTTGGACTGGCGGGAATGCTTCTTTTTGCCGTCCTTGCTCCCATAGCGGCAATGATAGTACAGCTTGCCATATCCCGGTCCCGGGAATACCTTGCAGATTCGGAAGGCGGAAGACTTGCGGGAAATCCACTTTATCTCTCTTCCGCCCTGAAAAAACTTTCGGCAGGGGTTAAAGTCCGGCCAATGAATAACGCCAATCCTTCAACTGCCCATCTCTTTATCGTGGCTCCTTTTTCGGGCAAGTCTGTCATGAACCTCTTTTCGACTCATCCGCCCATGGAGGAGAGGATAAGGAGGCTTGAAAGCCTCGTTTCCTGAGACATAAATGGATAACAGGACTCTTAAAAAACTTCTTGGAGAATACCGGAAAGGAAATCTGAGCGAGAAAAAACTTCTCGGGAAGCTTAAAATTCTTCCTTACATAGATATGGATTTTGCCAAGATCGATACCCACCGTTGTATTAAATTCGGCTTTCCGGAGGTAATATATGCGCCCGGCAAGACGGTTGAACAGATAGCCGATATCATGGATTCTCTCTCCAGCCGGCATGAAAACCTCATGGTTACGAGGGTAACCTCAGAGCAGGCGGAAAAGCTCAGGGAAAAGATTCCCGGGATTATTTACCATCAGGCCGCGCGAATAGTAACAACCAGGAAATCAAAGCCTTCGAGAAGCCGTAAGTACGTTTCTGTCGTTTCCGCTGGGACCGCCGACATCCCCGTCGCGGAGGAAGCTTCCGTGACGCTGGAGATGCTGGGAGACAGGGTGAAAAGGGTATACGACGTAGGGGTGGCCGGGCTCCACAGGCTTCTTGACAAGACAGAAGTCCTCTCCGAAGCGGCATGTCTCATTGCCGTTGCTGGGATGGAAGGCGCTCTTCCGAGCGTTGTGGGCGGCATAGTCTGCAGGCCGGTGATAGCGGTTCCAACGTCGGTCGGATATGGCGCAAACCTTGCCGGGATAGCCCCCCTTCTGACCATGCTTAACAGCTGTTCACCCAACGTCTCTGTTGTCAACATAGACAACGGATTCGGCGCCGCCTTTTTTGCACACCTTGTGCTGGGTAAATAAAGCCCAAAACCTCTGCCTGAAAAAATTTCATGCCAGGTATTTCTAAAATTTCAGTTGAGAATTATTAGTATCCCTTATTCTTTTGCCTCCAGCGTGCCTGAAGAGAATGCCGATACTCCCCTGGTGTTGCCATCAAAAAGGAATATTGCCCTCGTATTGGCGTCTGTTTCAGGCGCTTTCCTGCCGGGAACGAAATTATCGCTGTACCTGACAATGTCGGAAATCCTTAGGTTGTCCATCGTTCCGTCGAAAGGACCCAGTATAATATATTCTTCGCTTTCTGAAAGAGAAAGTTTCTGCTGTTTTGTCGGCTGATTCAGGCCGTACATGGCCCCTTTGTAAGGCATCTTATGCCCGTTCAGGAAGATGCCAAAGCTGTTTTCCTTCAAATCCCACGTGTATGCAAGGTGCATCCATTGGCCGCGGACAGGGAAATATTCCGACTGGAAACCCAGGAAGGAAGGGCCTTTATCCGTAATCAACCGGGATTGAATGAAACTGTAAGGACCGGGCGTACCCCTTCTCCAGTATGCATGCTGAAGGCTTATATGCGGGCCCTGCACAAAAATAAAACTCTTATCCTGAAAAGAGACCAGAGGCATATCCAGTATGGATCTGCCGGGTTTGAACCAGAATTCAACGGTGCCTTTCTCCCGGGGGAATCGTGAATATCCGCCCGCTTCAACCTTTTCTCCCCTGTGAAACCTGAGTCGTTTATTGCCGGAAAGGCTGATGCCTTTACCGTCTGTTCCGGGAAGAAACTCCATCCTGTCTCCGGGGCGATAATCCGCCATGTCGGAGAAATTGACGTTTACGGGTCTGCCGGCGGTTTCGTCCGGCAACAGTCCGGGATGCCCATAAGACATCACCGGCTCGACGTTCAGAAGCCTGTAAAACCCGGCGGGGGATTCTCCCTTAAAAGTTCTTATGTGCGGCTCAATGCACCATATTCCGGCTTTGCCGTTGACAGGAAGGGAGAACCTGCCTACGTTTGAATCCGAGTTGGCAAGCGCTCTCGACCCGTCTGACCTTTTTATTTCGGCGGGGTATCCCATGAATATTTCGAGATTATCAAGTCCTTTCGGGACCCTGAAAAACATCTTCCGTCCATCCCCCGGACGACTGCTTTCAGCCCCTGCTCCGTGTGTTGTTCTTGCCACAGACCAGAATCCTTCAGGGGAGAAGATAGCCGCTTTTTCTGCGGTAGCGTCAAGAAGCGTGAACGTGGAGCCGGAAGGGACAGAAAGAAGATAGAGGCCCGTCTCCTTTTCGGAAGGAAGAGTCACGTACGCGTGGTAAGAGTTCTTTTTTAACATCCTCCGCTCTACCTCTTTTTTTACGCCCTGAACGGGTTTCATGGACGGGTAATCCCTGTAAAGAAAGATTTCCGGGTTGATATCCTCTGAACCAGCCTGAATGAATATGCTCAGTTTTGTATCCCGCCCGTTTTCATGCCCGAAAAGCAGCATGCTTTCCGGCACGGGTATGGCTTTTACCGCCAGGGGAGAGGCAGGCTTGCCGCTCCAACCCTTCTCTGCTATAAGCTTGAGGGCTGCCGGGAAACCTATGAATGGATTTTCATATTCATTCCATACGTTCGGGGGGAGACTTTTCCATTCGAGGGGATTGGCGGAAAATCTTGAAATCTCTTTCCCGAAAGGCTTAACGGACGAGTAATAAATAGCGTCTCCCAGTACCTGTTCCGCCACGCTTCTCCATCGGTGTTCGCCCGTAATCATATAGGCCATGCAGTATGTCAGAGCATCGTAATTCCGGTGGCTTATGGGACCGCTTCTCCTTTCGAACCTGTACTTCTGGTCCAGCAGTTTCAGCCACGCTTCTTTAACAGTTTCGTCTCCTGTTTCCAAATAGTATTCAAGCAGGTCGTAGGTGTTTCTTTCATCTTTATATTCCGCCGGCCCGCTGATTGTGCTGATCCCGTTCTGGCTCTTTAAATCTATTGTCCTGTGTATGAATTCGCGGGACATCTCAACCATCTTATCATCCCAGTCGAGAACGGCAAGGGTCAGGAGTGTCCTTGATGCGCTTATCAGGGAATGTGCAGGTTTGCCTGTCTTGGCAACCCCTTCCTTTACAAGCATGATAAGGTCAAGAGACCTCTCGTCCCCTGTCAGGTAATAATCGTTGAGCCAATGCCTTATCTCTCCGTCTATCGTGCTGTATGGCGCTGTTTTGCCCTGCCAGAAGAATGGCAGTCCGCCGCGGTCCCCTGTTATGAAAATCCCCCTTTGCTTGTTGGGAGAATTCCAATGGGCGATCCCGTAGTCACCCGTGAATCTGCTGAACCTGTAACCGTACTCGTAGCATTCCCTCAAGCCGCTTCTCGCATACATGAGAAAGGGAACCCTGCGCAGCCCGTAATCCATGATGCCCTTGAGGCGCGAGTCTCCAAGGGCAGGCATTATGCGGCCGTTGACGGTTACATAGCTGGCATCAGGCAGGCAGCCCCATGATATGACCCCTGTCATGGGAAATGCCTTCATTGACAAAAGCAGGCTGTCCCAGCAATCGGAGATCATTTTCTCTGCTTCGGGGAATTTTTTCGTGTCCCGGTGATAAGACGGCCAGCCTAAGACTTCGGAAGAACAAATCCTTGCCGGATCGCACATGGCCAGGGGAGGTCTTGCAGCGGCAATGGAGATTTTTCTCACAGCTGCCTCTTCATATCCTCCGGGCCTTGGGATAAACCATATGTCGTGGGTGAGGGCCGTGCCCTGGGCGTTGCTCTCTATCGAGTATGGATTGGCCGGCTTCCCGGGAGCCGCTTTCGCCCATGTCTGCCAGTATTCGCCAACAAGCGTTTTTGACCTGAAATCAAGCTCTCTTCCGCTTCGTCCGGACCACAATACCGCCCTGGCTCCTCTCTCTCCGAATGATATCTCTTTGGGAAACCTCTCTGCAAGCCACGGCATGACAATGGAAATTCCGTAGTTGCCGTAATTGCCGTATGCCCAGTCTCCCGCAACGTTGAATTTTTCGACAATACTCTCTGAGCCGTTTGCAGAAATTCCTATGCCGGCCTTATACTCCCGCTCGGCAAAATGGGGATAAATGTCCTGGAGCAGGAAAACTTCTTTTCCCCTGGCTTTTATTATGGATTCCTTCCCTGGCATCCCTGCCGCGCAATATGTTTCAGTCGGCGGTGCGGGGGTTTTGAATTCAATCCCGTAATCTTTAAACCAGACCTTGTTTGTATCCCCGGTCAGGATAAGGGAGTGGGTAATTTTTACGTAAGGAGAGCCTGCCGAAAAATAGAGCCATAGGGCGGCTCTTGCAAGTTTTTCCCCTGTCGGCGTGACATACCAGCCGGAACGTTTAACGACAAAACGAGCCGGCCCGTTTTTAAGTATCGAATTGGTTATCTGTGCTTCCGGGCCCGAGACTTTTGCCGTTCTTCCGCTATTGTCGAGCAGGTAGACCCCTCCGCCGGAACCTTCAAGGATGGGTATGCTTCCCGTTCCTGTCGCGAGCCATGCTTTTTCCGGCAGGAGCTTGTCGCTTTCAAGAAGAAAAACAGCTGCTCCCGTATCCACCGTGATGTTCCCGTTCTGGGTGGTAACCTTCAGAGGAGCCGGATGCGCGCTTCTTCTTATTCCTTCTCCGTATTCCACCCTGTATTTGCCCCGGGGGGACGCCGTAAAGCCTGCCAAAGCCCACCTTATACTGCCGTCCCGCCAGGTGGCAGTCACATCAACCTGGGAAGGGATTTCCTTCACGCCGCTCATAATCCTTATCGTGGATGGGTCCCGGATCTCCCCGCGCGGGAAAGCGAGGCTGGAGGTGAGAGGCCACGGTTCGTCCAGCCCTGAGACATCGTTTATAACAAGGTCGAATCCGCCGGCATGCGCCGCAAAAACCGAAAGAATTAATACTGTCAAGAAAAGAAACATAACGATCTTGCGCATTGTTTTTCTCCTTTATCTCATGTTTATCTTTGCAAGGGTAACCTCTGAACGGGCTCTTTCAAGCATGCTTCTTACGTAATCCACCTGGCGCCTTAGCGACCTTGTAATGGCGTCGGTGTACTGGAAGTTAAGAAGGAAGTAATATATGTCGTCCATCATGCCGAGCATCTTTTCGCACTTCCCTATCTCTCCCTTTCTTATTTCGTCAAGCATATATCTCCTGAGTTCGCCGTTGCTTTCGCACAGCCCGTGAAGGTAGCTCTTGTAATCAAAGCCGTAATCGTCCGGATCGGGCAGACTGCCGTTTTTGATAATTTCAAGGGTCACCACGGCTTCAGCAAGTTCTTTTTCCGCAGCGTGGAGAAATCCCGCGTAGAATATCTCGGGACATTCTTTGAGGGTTTTCTTTGCATCTTTAAGTATGGCAAGGGCATCTTCTATCTCTTTTTCCGCCTCTTTGAAATTGCGCTGGTGTATCTTTTTTATTGAATCCGCCGCCATTCGTCCGACTTCGCGGGACAGTTTCAGGGATTTTTCTCTCACGCCGTCTTCTTTCTCAAAGAGCGTTTTCAGTTTCTTTTCAAGTTTTTTTGTCATTTCAAGTTCCTTTTTTGTAAAAATTCTTCAGCTCGTTCTCTATGCGGAGTGTGTTTATCGATTCCGGGGATTTGCCTGACTCCTTACCCTTGATTTTTCTGGGGATTGGCGGGCAGACAATCTCCATGAATCCGTCGATACCCAGTACCCCGCCGCCGTTTATCCTGGCGCAGACCTGCACCTCCCTGTCATTGGAAACTACCGTTTTGGCTTTATTTGCCCTATGGTTCCTCTCAAGCTCCTTCCTTATGATCTCGTCGGCTGTTTCGTCGTGGGAAAAGAGTATCCTTATTTTCCTGTCGGGAAAGCGCATATCTATGAACCCGTCGAATACGACCGTAAAGGAGACAGACGGATGTTTCCTTCGGTAGCCGGAAACCACATGGAGAAGTTCTTCGACGGCCCTGTTGTCCGGACGCCCGTCGTATTTTTTCAGGAAACTGCTTTTTATCAGGTTGTACCCGTCAATGATATATTCCATGATACCTATTCCGGGTTCGCGGAAGAATTCTCCCCTATTGCTTTTATGCACTTTCCGCATATGTCGGGGTAATCAGGATTGCTGCCCACGTCGGGGAAATGTACCCAGCACCTGCTGCATTTTTTCAGGGAGGTTTTCCCGACGGTTATCTCCGTTTCATTTCCCTTTTCTATTTCAACCTCAGAGACTATGAAAAGGGATTCTGGTTTCTCGAATTCCCCCAGGAATTCGAACATCTCTCCGGGCACGGATATTCTCACCTTTGCCTCGAGGCTTCCGTGGACTTCTTTTGCCTCCCTCTTCTCCTCTATTTTCTTGAGCACCTTTTTTCTGAACTCGAAGAACTTTTCCCATTTTTCGAGAAGTTTTTCATCGGGAGCACAGGTTTCGGGCCAGTCTTCAAGAAATATGCTCTCCTTCTTTCCTTCCCACCCGATTGACTGGTAAGCCTCTTCAGCCGTGAAGGACAATACCGGTGCCGATATCCTGAGAAGTGTCATCAGGATGGAGTGTAGGGCCGTCTGGGCGCTTTTCCTTTCCCGGGAATCCCTGCCGTACGTGTAAAGCCTGTCTTTCAGGTGGTCAAGGTAGAAAGAGGAAAGGTATATGTTGCAGTAATTGTGAAGCTCTTCGTAAACCTTGTTCAGGGCAAAGTCCTCGTAATAGGCTGTTATTCTGTTTGCTACCTCCCTGGTTTTTTCGATGGCCCACCTGTCAGCTTCCCTGAGATCTCCGTGCCCGAGGGCCATGGAAGGAGTAAAATCATACAGGTTGCCCAGCAGGAACCTCAGGGTGTTTCGTATCCTTTTGTATGTCATCACAACGTTCTGTATGATATTGTCGGAGATTCTAACGTCCTGCTGGTAATTTTCCGATATGCTCCAGATACGGACTATCTCGGCCCCGTATTTCTTTATGAGCTCGTCCGGCGTTATAACGTTGCCAAGAGACTTGCTCATCTTTCTTCCTTCGGCGTCAACCACGAATCCATGTGTCAGCACTTTTCTGTAAGGAGCCTTTTTTTCGATTCCGCACGAGGTTATGAGGGATGTCTGGAACCAGCCCCTGTGCTGGTCGCTCCCTTCAAGGTAAAGGTCGGCGGGCCATTTCATGTTACTGTCGTTTTTCAGCACGGCAAGATGGCTTGTGCCCGAGTCGAACCATACGTCAAGAATATCTTTCTCCCGGGTAAATTCGTTCCCCTTGCAGAACGGGCAGGAGAAGTTTTCCGGCAGAAGCTCCTTTTCGCTTTTTTCCATCCATACGTCTGACCCGTGGATTCTTATCAGCTCTTCGGTTCTTTCCGCCGTTTCCCTGGTAATAACGGCCTTCCCGCATTTTCTGCAATAAAAAACGGGTATGGGCACTCCCCATAGCCTCTGCCTCGAAAGACACCAGTCAGGCCTGGTTTCCACCATGGAGCCTATACGGTTTTTTCCCTCGGGGGGTATCCATGACGTGGCTTCAATCTCTTTTTTCATCAGATCCCTGAGCCCGTCATGGTCAATCTTGAGAAACCACTGCTTGGTGCTTCTGAATATGACAGGTTTCTTACATCTCCAGCAATGGGGATAAGAATGCTCTATTTCTTCGTCGTAGAAAAGAGAGCCGTTCCTTTGCAGGGAATCCCTTATCAGGGGATTCGCATCGAAGACATTAAGCCCTTTGTAATCAATGACTTCGTCGGTAAACCTGCCCTTTTCGTCAACCGGAGACAAGATGTCAAGATTATTCTTTATTCCCGCGTAGTAATCTTCTTCTCCGTGTCCCGGCGCTGTGTGTACGCATCCCGTTCCGTCCAGGGAAGATACAAAATCCGCCAGTATGACCTTTGATTCCCTTCCAATAAAAGGATGCCTGTAGATGCAACCTTCCAGCTCTGTTCCCTTGAAGGTTTTCAGGATCGTTGCCACCTTTCCTTTCTTCCCGAAAACTGTTTCCACGAGGTTCTTGGCCAGTATGTAGGAGCCCTTGTCCGTTTCAGCCACGGCATATTCAAGATCAGGGTTGACCGCAATCCCTGTGTTGCCGGGAAGGGTCCATGGGGTGGTTGTCCAGACAAGGAAGGAAAGGTCTTTATATCCCTCTGCAACGGGACAGCATACAACGGGAAACCTTATGTATATTGAAGGCGTCTTGTCATTTTCGTATTCTATCTCCGCTTCGGCCAGGGCGGTTTCACAGGATATGCACCAGTATATGGGCTTGTAAGCCTGGTGTATGTATCCGTGTGAATAGAGGCTCCAGAAAGCCCTTATGATCGTTGCCTCGTAATCCCGGTTGAGAGTCAGGTACGGATCATCCCATTGTCCGAGTACTCCCAGCCTGCGGAACTCTTCCCTCTGTATGGCCATGAATTTCATGGCGTATTCCGCGGCCCTTTTCCTGAACTTCAATATGTCAACGCTGCTCTTCTCCGCTTTCATCTCCTTGAATATCTGGTGTTCTATGGGCATGCCGTGGCAGTCCCAGCCGGGCTTGTAGGGTGAATAAAATCCTTTCATGGACTTGTATTTCACAACCACGTCCTTAAGGATCTTGTTGAGGGCCGTCCCCATGTGTATATGTCCGTTTGCGTAAGGGGGGCCGTCGTGCAGAAGATAGCCCTCTCTTCCCCTGTTTTTTTCCGTTACCTTGCGGTAGATATCACACGTATCCCACATCTTCAGGAATTCCGGTTCTTTCTGGTTAAGGTTCCCCTTCATGGGAAACGATGTTTTCGGCAGAAGTACCGTCTTAGAAAAATCTTCCATTTACCCGCTCCTATATTTTGGATGTAATATGCGTTTTACCTTTTATGGAGGTGTTTTCTGTTGCATAATACCTGTATAATACTGTATAATAAACAAAATATCATTTATTTTACCACACTTGTTGACAAATTGTGAAAGCGGTATTATAATTTCCCGGAGCTTTTTCACTTCTGAAAAAAACAAAATAAATAGTTTTTTGCCCTAGTTTGATGTTGGGCTTGGACATGACATGAAAGGAGGATTGAAATGAAGAAGATAATAGTTGATGCCAATCTTTGCACGGGATGCGGTTTGTGCGTGGATATCTGTCCCGAGGTATTCGAGATGAAGGATGATATTTCGGTTGTCAAGACATCGGATGTATCCGGAGAGGTTGCTGAGAAGGCGAAGGAAGCTCAGGAGAGCTGTCCCGTTGAAGCCATAACCATAGAAGAATAAGTCTGCCGGTTCTTTAACAGGCATCGTGCGTAATAGGCGACATCCGGCTTTTCAGGGGCGTTTTTTTTATATTCAACCCGCAGGAGAGGGCGAGGTGCCGCGTAAAGCCTGCCCTGCATGGTTAAGAGAGCAGTTGGCTGGAAAAATCATAACCTGGAACTAATCTGATCGGCTGGAACAGACATGAAAATATATCCTGATTTTGAGACATTCAGGCAGCTTTACGGGGAGTTCCCTGTGGTCCCCGTTTACGGCGAGATCCTGGGAGACCTCGAGACACCGGTGTCGGCATTCATGAAGATAAGGAAGGGCAGTTACAACTTCCTGCTTGAAAGCGCCGAACAGGAAGAGAAGACCGGCAGGTACTCCTTTCTCGGGACAAGCCCAGAGTTTACAGTCAAGGGCAAGGGCAGAAAAGGGGAAATATACTTCAATCTCACGGGGGAAAGAAAAGTATTTGAGATGGATAAGCCTGCCGGCATTCTTGACGATCTCCTGGCCGGTTACAGGAGCCCTTCCTATCCCGGACTTCCGGGTTTTACCGGAGGACTTATAGGGTATTTCTCCTACGATTTTGTCAGGCAGATGGAAAAACTGCCTGATATTTCTCCCGCCCCTGAAAGCGAACCTCCGGATTTTTTCTTCATGTTTGCAAAGGACGTTATGATCTTCGACCATTTCAGGAGAAAGATCATATTCGTCTCAAACGTAAGCAGAAGCAAATTCGGTTCGGCCGATGATGCATATCGCAGCGGCTCCGAATCTATCCTCTCCGCAAAGAAGATGCTTGACAAGACCCTTTTTCTCGTTGATTCCCAGGGGACTTCCTGCGGGGACGGATTTGAAAGCAACTTCTCCAGGCCGGACTTTGAGGCGGCCGTGGAGAAGGCCAGGGAGTACATAAAAAGCGGGGATATAATACAGGCAGTCTTATCCCAGAGATGGGAAAAGAAACTTGACGTTGCTCCCTTTAACATATACAGGTCGCTTCGTTCGGTCAATCCCTCTCCCTACATGTTTTTTATCGAAGCTGGGGATACCAGGCTCGTTGGTTCTTCTCCCGAGATACTCGTGAAGCTTGACAGGGACAGGGTGACCCTCAGGCCGATAGCCGGGACAAGACCCAGGGATGAAGATGAAGCAAGGGACAGGGAACTTGAAATGCAGCTCCTTTCGGACGAGAAGGAAAAAGCTGAACATGTCATGCTTGTGGATCTGGGCAGGAACGACCTTGGGAGGATCTGCGTTCCCGGGACCGTCAGGGTCAGCGAGCTCATGAAGGTTGAAAGGTATTCCCATGTGATGCACATGGTATCTAACGTTGAAGGGCGGCTCAGGAGTGATGCTACACCTTCCGATGTTATCAAGGCCTCTTTTCCCGCCGGGACAGTCAGCGGAGCTCCCAGGATAAGGGCCATGGAGATCATTGAGGAGATAGAACCTTCGAAAAGGGGGCTTTACGCAGGAGCCGTGGGTTATTTCAGCCTGCAGAACCACCTCGATTTCTGTATAGCCATAAGAACCTTCGTTATAAGGAACGATAAGGTCTCCATACAGGCCGGCGCAGGCATAGTGGCTGATTCAGTCCCGGAAAGGGAGTATGAAGAAACCTGTAACAAGGCGAAGGGGTTGATGGAAGCCTACCGAAAATCTTCGCTTATCTGACCATCAAAAAAAGCACGCATGTGTTGACGGGGGGAGTTTTAAAGGTAAAATATTAGTAAAATGATAATATTTGTAACATTAACCCCCGAACCTGGAAGGAAAGATCTTGAAAAGTTCTCTTATCCGTGCTCTTTGGTCCCTGAAACAAGGGATGCGTAAAGGGCGGCGTATGAGGCAGGTTCAGTCTGAGGGTTCTCCCTGCCGTATGGGGCAAGAGGATGGGCGCGCAATGGCGGCGTGGATAAACGCAGATGTACGGGTCTGTTAGGGAAAATTTGATCTCAGGTTTGTGGCAGAACCTGAAAGAAGATGGAGGAGATATTGTCATGAAAAGAAAAATGATAAAGATTGACGAAGAAAAATGTACCGGTTGCGGGGAATGCATCCCTGACTGTCCGGAAGGCGCCCTCCAGATTATCGACGGAAAGGCGCGGCTTGTGAGCGAAATCTTCTGCGACGGACTTGGCGCCTGCATCCGTAGCTGTCCCTCGGATGCAATAACCACTGAAGAAAGGGAGGCGGCGCCCTACGATGAAAGAAAGGTCATGGAGAAGATAATTACCAAAGGTGAAAAGACGGTGAAAGCCCATCTCAAGCACCTTGAAGAACACGGCGAGAAAGGCTATTTAAAAGAAGCAAGGAAATTTCTTAAAGAGAAAGGATTCTCCGTGGATGAACAGGCAACTCCTCCGTTGCCCTGCGGGTGTCCGGGGACCAGCGCCGCTGTGATAAAGGGCAGGAGCGGAAAGGAAGAACCGGCAAGCTGCGAATCTCCTTCCATGCTTGGACACTGGCCCGTTCAGCTTCACCTTGTTTCCCCCGGTGCGGCCTATTTCAAGGGCAGGGACGTAATCCTTGCGGCAGACTGTACTGCTTTTGCCTGCGGGGATTTTCACCGCCGTTTTCTCAAGGGCAAGTCTATAGCCGTGGCTTGTCCAAAGCTGGATTCCGGAACGGATCTTTACACGGAAAAGATAAAAGCGTTGGCGGATGAGGCGGAAATCAACACCCTCACCGTGGTGATAATGGAAGTTCCCTGCTGCAGGGGGCTTGTGTCAATTGCACAGGAGGGACTGAAAAAAGCCCGAAGGAAAGTTCCTCTCAAGTTGACTGTGGTGGGAATAAGCGGCGATATTCTCAGCGAAGAGTGGTTATGAAAGGATGAGAGATGAAAATTTCAACGAGAACAAGGTACGGCCTGAGAGCGATGGCGGATCTCGCCTCAAACTACAGGGGTTCCCCCATACAGGTCAGGGAGATAGCCGAAAGGCAGGGGATTTCCGGAAGGTACCTCGAGCATATAATGCTTGCCCTGAAAAAGGCCGGGCTGGTGGAGAGCATAAGCGGTGCAGGAGGCGGTTACCTTCTTACAAGGGATGCCTCGTCCATTACGGCCTTTGAGATTGTAAGGGCCCTTGAAGGTTCCCTTTCTCCCGTTCCCTGCGTTGATCATATGAATATATGCGCCCGTTCAGCCGGATGCAGGGTTAGCAGGCTATGGGAAAGGGTCAGGAAATCCATGGTTGACACACTGGACTCCACCACCCTTGCGGAACTGGCCGAAAAAGCTTGAAAATAAGGTTTTTTCCGTGTCCGATGTATGATAA
>JAKPNC010000241.1 GCA_029548585.1 bacterium
AATAATTCCACTTCTCGAGAAATACCAGCCCCGCGCCGTTGTTTTCCAGGGTCCTCCCGGATGGCCCGGTCTTATTCGATGGGTCGGGAACGAAAGGGGAGAGGCCCCTTATCCCTGTTGGAGCAGAACGGATATGCTTTCTTCGGACGATGGTATGACAGAGAGGGCTGATTCCGCAGGTTCTGCCTATGGAGCAATATGGGCTCCTGCGGAATCAGACATGCCAAATCGAGATCAGAATAAGGCTTTCATGGGAGGATGGTTCTGGCGCGAAGGGGAAGACAGCCTGCTGTATTCTCTCGACCATCTTGTTGAAAGGTATTATACGTCCGTGGGACGTAACACCAACCTCCTGCTTGGTATGGTTATTGACAACAGGGGATTGGTCCCCGACGCTGACAGGAAGCGTTTTGCCGAATTCGGAAGAGAGATTGAAAGACGTTTCGGCCGTCCTCTGTGCAGTATTTCCGGCAAAGGAACCATTTTTGAGCTGAGCCCGTTTTCAGGTCCCTTCAGCCATGCTGTTATCATGGAAGATATCTCAAGGGGAGAAAACATACTCAGGTATGCGGTCGAAATCCTGTGCGGAAAGGAATGGCTGGAAGTAACCCATGGTTTCAATGTTGGCCACAAAAGGATTGAAAAATTTCCGCCTGTTTACGCTTCAAAAGCACGTCTTGTCATCAGGGAATCCATCACAATCCCGGTAATCAGGAACTTTGCCCTTTTCCGTTAAGTATGTTTACCTGCCTGGGACAGCAGGACTACCTTCCAAATGGAAGAACAAATTCCTGATATGACAAAATTTCACTGCCGTCATTTTTCGAGAAAAAATTTAACTCCTTTTTCGATTGCCGCCTGTTTTCTCAATGTTAAATCAGGCGGGAATTCGCAGTATATGTCGGAAACGTTCCCGGCTTTTTCCAAAAGGATTCCGGCGAACCGCCTTGCAGTCAAAACATCTCCCTGCTTAAGTATCAGTTTATCGCACCATCTACGGTCTATAAGCAGGTTCCATTCGTTTTTGGATTTGGGCGCCAGGGGGCGGAACGAGGTATCGATGGTGTCTATACAGGCGTTGTTTACGTTATATTTGCAGGGCGAGCATATTGTGTCTGCACCGAGCTCGATTTGGAACTCAACGTCGGGATTGGTGAAAACCGTTTCGGCTACTATATGTACCGCGTGTCCAAAAGGATGGGGCTTGAATTCAGGCTTTCCTGAACCAAAGGAAGATATGATATCTACAAGGTGGTGGGGTTTTATGCGCATTCTTTCAATTTTTTCCATTATTCTCCTTTCAACCCTCAACAGGTATAATGAAGGTTCCATGTCTCATTATATCACGTCGGATTTGAAAAGCCAATTGCAGTAGGTATATCATGAGATTTGACACCTCCGGCAACAGGTGGTTTAATGTTAACTGAAAGGGAAAAGAAGGTTTTCCTGCAATGGGTTTCATTAAACGGTCTGAAAAAAATGGATTTGAAAAAGATAAAAATCATACGGCTGATTATCCGCAGGAGAAAGCTACTGTTTATCCTTCTCATCTCTTTTTGCCTTCTGAACCTTTTCTTCTTTTTCATGCTGCCTTCCATTTTGAAAAAAACTCTTGAAAAAAAGATCTCCGAAAAAATCAACAGGGCTGTAACCCTTGACAGGTTGCGGATAAATCCGTACGATTTCTCAGTCGATGCGAGAGGCCTTTTTATCCATGAGGCCGGAGGCAGGGATGTTTTTTTTCACTCGGAACGTATTTTTCTGGATATAAACATATCATCCCTTTTCCGCCTTGCCCCTGTAGTGAACGAGATGAAGATTGTCAGGCCTTACCTCAATGTGGTACGAAAGGATGAATCCCTCTACAATTTTTCAGACCTTGTTAAAGAAAAATCCTATTCCGGCGCTCCCCCGAGGTTTCTTATCGGAAATATCACCCTTGAAGAGGGCAGGGTGGTTTTCAGTGACAATCCCAAGGCCAAAAGGCATATCGTGCGCAGGATGAACATATCCCTGCCCTTTGTATCCAACCTGCCTTCCCTTGTGAATACCTATACGGCTCCCGCTTTTTCGGCGGAAGTGAACGGAACCCTTTTTGTTCTGAACGGAAAAACGAAACCTTTTTCCGATTCCCTCGAGACATTCTTTGATATCGAGATAGGCCGGATTTCCCTGCCGCGCTACATGGGATACCTGCCCGTGGCTCCCAATTTCAGGCTTGTTTCAGCCGACCTTGAAGGCCGTATACGGCTCTCCTACGTACAGCCGACCAAGGGCAATCCGTCTTTTTCTCTTGAAGGCGCCCTCAGTTTGAGGGATCTGCTTATAGAAAAATTGGGCAGGATAAAACGGCTCAGCGCTAAAGAGATAGATGCCGATATATCATCTTTTGAAATATTTTCGAGAAAGATAAGTCTTTCCCGCATTCTCATTAACTCTCCGGGGATCCTGATGTCGAGGGATTCCGTGCCGGAAAATGACGTTCCCGCCAAAAAAGCCGATCGGGGGAAAGAAGACGGATCCCCGCAGTTTCTTTTCAGTGTTGACAGCTTTATCCTTTCGGACGGGAGCGTATCTTTTGAAGACAGGCTGAGCTACGTGCCGTTTGATATCTCTGTCGGTTCTATAAGCCTTGAGGCTGAAAACATATCCAACCATCCGGGGGAAAAGGGCCGTTTCCTGCTTGCAGGAGAAAGCGATGCCGGGGAGACCGTTTCGGTTGAAGGCGAATTAAGCCTTTCACCCCTCTTCTCAGGCGGTACCGTCAAGCTTGGAAAGCTTCTCGTGAACAGGTATTCGCCTTACTACGGCAGGAGGGCGGCATTCAGGATATCAGGGGGGCGGCTTTCCGCCTCTGGCGGTTACTCGTACAAGTTTGAAGAAAGAAAGAATGCCCTTTCATTCTCCGGCATATCCCTCTCCCTGAGAGAACTGAAGGCAGAGAAGGAAGACGGCGCGACCTTTCTTGAGGTGCCCGCGCTTGACGTGAGAAATTCGGCCGTGGACATCCCGGGAAAAAGAATCAGCATTGGCAAATGCGTCGCGGAAAAGGTTTCGGCAAGGGCTGCGAGGGAAAAAGACGGAAAGATGGATTTCCTGCCTCTTTTCCACCAGGCCGGGCCGGGAAAGGAAAAGGTGAGGGAGAAGAGCGGTAAAGGATGGGTTTTCTCGCTCGAAGGTTTCGAAATAAAGGAAGGTTTCTGCCGGTTCACGGACAGGATGCCTTCAAACCAGGCAGATATAACCGCAGGTCAAATAGGCCTGGGGATTTCGGACTTACGGCCCGGAACCGATAAGCGTGCCGGGATAGAACTCTCGGCTTTGTTAGGGGAAAAGGGGAAAATAAAAGCGAAAGGCCATTTTGTGCCGGCTCCTTTCTCTTCAGAGATCAGCCTTAATCTTGTGAATGTACCCATTGGCATGGCTCAGCCGTACCTTGAGGAAAAATTGAACGTGATCCTGACAGACGGCCTGTTTTCTGCAGGAGGCAATTTATCCTTTTCTCTTCCGGCGGGGGGCAAACCCCGTGTATCATACGCAGGTGACGCAAGCCTTACCGGGTTCAGGTCGGTTGACAAGGATTACGGTGAACCTTTTGTAAACTTCGCCGGACTTATGTTCAAGGACCTTCAAGCCGTTTTCAATCCAGTTTCCTTCTCCGTTCAGGAGATATTCCTCGATGGTTTCGACGTAAATGCGGTTGTACGCAAGGATAAAAAAATCAATCTTCTGTCTGCAGTGAAAGAAAATTCAGGAAAGAGCGGAGATAGAAGCATTAAAGAGGTTTCTTCCGTGGATGCCTCCGGAAAGTTTTACGCGGGGAAGATAAGGGTTGAAGGAGGATCTGTAAGTCTCCTCGACAGGAGCGTGGAGCCCAATTTCCTTGCCAGGATTGAAGATCTCAAGGGGAGCGTGGCCGGCATTTCTTCCATGGAGAGTAAACCTGCCGAGATTGAAGTTGAGTCGAGGATAGGAGGGGACGCGACCCTTTCGTTAAGAGGCAGTATCCGCCCCATGGGAAAAAACTTTTTCCTCGACCTTAAGGTCCTTCTCGACTCCATGGACATGGTTCCCATTACCCCTTACTCCGGAAAATATGCCGGGTATGCCGTACGAAAGGGGCGTATTCTCCTCGATCTTGATTACCGTGTGGACAAAAGGAAACTGGTTTCAAAAAACAGGTTTATGTTTGACCAGCTGACACTCGGGGAGAGGGTCGAAAGTCCCGACGCCACAAAATTGCCTGTCAGGTTTGCCATCGCCCTCCTCAGGGATCCTTCAGGCAGGATAGAGCTGAACGTGCCTGTTACCGGCTCTCTTGACGACCCGAAGTTCAGGATAGGCCCTGTTATACTCCAGGTATTCATAAACCTTATCTCAAAGGCGGCTGTTTCTCCTTTTGCGCTCCTGGGTGTCATTTTCGGCGGGGGGGAAGAATTGAGTTACCTGGATTTCGACCCTGGGAAATCCGTGATTCCTTCCGGGGGAGTTCAGAAACTTGATACCCTTGTAAAAATACTTAAGGAGCGGCCGGCCCTCAACCTGGATATAGAAGGGGGTTTCGATCCGTCCGGTGACGCCTCCGCCCTGAGAAAGATCTTTTTCGAGAGGAAGGTGAAGTTGCAGAAATTGAAGGAAACGACAAAAAAAGGCATGGCTTCCGTGCCCGTTGACGATATCGTGCTGACGCCTGAGGAGTACGGCCATTACCTGTGGCTTGCCTACAGGGAAGAGAAGTTCCCAAGGCCGAGAAACGTTCTCGGGATAGTGAAGGAGCTTCCTGTTGCCGAGATGGAGGCTGCCATGCTTGAACATACGGAGGTTGACGAAAGCCAGCTGAGACTTCTTGCCATGTCCCGTGGTGAATCTGCCAGGAAATACCTGCTCGATGCAGGAATCAGCCCGGAAAGGATATTTCTCCTTGAACCCCAAAGCCCCCATTCACTTAAAAGCGCAAAATCCCCTGCAGGGGCAAGCCGGGTAGATTTCAGGCTTAAATAAAAAAACATCATGGGAAATTAAATGCAAAAATCCTTTATCCTGCAGGATGTGCCATCATTCTCGATTATTTAAGACGCTGGCATAAAAGGTGAAATGTTTGTTGGAGAGGGATGAATACTTATGAAGAAAGAAGATGAAATCAGGGAAATGCTCGGGCAATATCCCCAATACAGGGAAACCCTTTTCTGCCGGGGATACCTTGTTACGACGAAAATTTTTGAAAATACAGATAAATATCCTTTTTACAGCCTGTGGAACAGGGTATCCTGCGGCAGGCTGTACGATGGCTTTCCTCTCAACATATATTTTCACAGGTGGCAGAAATGTTATCTTTTCGAAAAGGAAGGAAAGACGGCTGCCATTATAGGGCATGCCTACAATCCCTTCAACATGAAGTATGCGGAGGAAGAGATACTCAAAGACTGCATGGAAGCTTACAACCGGAGCCATGAGTCTTTTTTTGAAAAAGTCAGCGAGTTGACAGGAATACATCTCATTATTCTGAACGAAACAGGAAAAGTGACAATCGTTCAGGACTGTTCGGGGATGAGAGCCTGTTATTTCGGCAGGATAAACGAGGATATCTGCCTTACGTCCCATCCCCGGCTTGCGGAGGATCTCTGGGGTTTGAGAGTAGACCCCTTTGTGAAGGAACTTACGGAGAAATGGTTCTTCAGATTCGGACAAAGATATATGCCGGGTAACTTGTCGCCTTACAGAGAACTTAAAAAGCTGGGACCCAATACGTATCTGGAAATGGGAAAAGAATTCAGGGTGAAAAGGTTTTATCCCTTGAAACCCCATCCTGAACTGTCGTCTGAAAGGTACGAAGATGTGCTGGGGATTATAGGCGGCCTGATGAAGAAGA
>JAKPNC010000242.1 GCA_029548585.1 bacterium
CTCGTAACTGCCCGGAACGAGGTTGGAGAAAGAGTACTGTCCCGAAGAGTTGGGAGGAACAGGGTTAAGGTTCCCGCAGTGAACACGGGCGCTTGTTATGTTTCCTGTTCCGCCTTGAAGCATGATTGTACCGCTTATGTCGTAGGTGGGAACGGCATCAGGAATAAGGGTGAAGTTTCTGTCTGTCGCTTCCGGAGAGCTTTCCCCCAGTACAACATAGTAGTGGCCGTTGTTTGAAACCGGGGATGTGGTATGGTAATTCATCCTGTCCGCCCAGACATCGTAGGTGCCGGCATTAAGGTTCTTGAAGATGTAATTTCCTGCGCTGTCGGGATATGTCCTGATATCCCCGCAATGTATTATAACCCTGTCGGGGGTTACCGTTCCGCCGTTAATGGTGACCTTGCCGGAAAGGGTGTACATGTTGTGGGTTTCTTTTGCCATCAGAATGAAATCGAGGTTTGAGGCAGAGGGCGGCACGCTGCACTCGTAGCCCCAGTTCTCGCCGCCTTCGGGTTCTTTCGGCCGGAGAGACGAGTAGCCTTCCATCTTTACCCTGACCCTGTAACTGCCCGGCTCCACGCTGGTAAAGAGATATTCACCCGTCGGTTTGGGAGATATGAAGAAAGATTCCAGTTCGTCTCCTTCCGGGTGGTTAAGCCTGGCGCATATTAAAGTTGCCTTCGTCAGGTCATCGATTCCCCTGTGTATGGAGATCTTTCCGGAAAGGGTGTATGAGCCCATCACGAATTCGCGCTCCTCGTCCCTGTTGGTTATGGTGATGTCGTAGTATCCGTCAGAAGGCCTGAGAACACCGCAACCGGGAAGGATCGCTTGAACCCTGTAAGGGTTGCCCACCATGTTCGTGGGGAGAAGATTGTGGATGGCATAATTTCCGCTGCTGTCGGGATGGATAGTAATATAAACGTGGGGCACATCCGGATTGGTACTGGTGGCGGTACATATAAGATTGACGTTTGATACGGGCTCGGGCATAGGGGTGTTGAACCTTACCTTGCCAAAGATTGAAAAAGTGGCAAGGATGAAGTTTACGTCCTTTACATCTTTTTTTGCAACGGCTATCTCGTGTTTGCCCGATGAAGGAGATATGGTGATATATCCCCTGAGAGTAACCGAGACGCTGTAGGCAGCGGGAACAAGGCCGGTGAACTCGTAAAAGCCAAGAGAGTTGGGCATGACGGAATAGTTTATATACTCGTCCTTGGCCCGGTTGTAATAACTGCATACAACCATAGCCTCCCGGGGTGTAACCGTGCCGCCCTTCAGGGTAACCTTGCCGGATATCTTGTAGGTCCCGAGAGATTCCACTATGAAATTCTTTCCTGCGGCATTCGGCCCCAGCACAACGGGTTCATATATCCCGGCCTCGGGGCTTGTAACCTTGTATCCCTCGGGCAGTTCCAGGCTGATTCTGTAACTTCCCTCGGGGATATTGGAAAAGGTATAATTGCCGTCGTTGTCAGGATGGATGCTGAAAGCCAGGTCCGGCTCGGTAAGGCCGGTACATTTCACCTTGACGTCGGGCGCCCTTATGATTCCCTCCGAAACGGTGACTTTTCCTGTAACGGTAAAGTAGGAGATGGGCTGGAGGGTAAAATCTATACCCGTGGTGTCGGCGGCCACGTCATCAAGAAGGTATACTCCGCTTTCAGGCAGTTGAACCTTGTATCCGGGCATCCTGATCTTTACCTCGTAATCCTTTCCTGGAGTAAGATTGGGAAATGAATACTCTCCCTGGGAATTCGGAAAAGCCGTACTCTCGATGGATGTTTCCAGGTTCTTGCAGAAGACTGAAGCGTTTGTGACTTCGCCGCTTCCGCCAAGGAGGTTGACCTTGCCCGATATCGTGATTGGCTCCTCTTCCTGCCACGTGAAGAGAAAATCCTTTCCCGTGGCATCAGGCCCGACAGATACGGTGTAACGGCCTCCCGAAGGCGAGGTTATCTCGTAACTTGCATAGCCGGGTTCGTCGGGGATATCAAACCAGATCACGTAACTCCCCGCAAAAACTCCGGGGAAATAGAAGTTTCCGTACTGGTCCGGATTGACAGTTATAGGATTGGCAATGCCCCTGTGTATATTTATCCTTGTTACGTCTGCAGGACGCCCATCGGGCCCGCCTATGAGGGTCACATTTCCGGCTATGGTGTAAGTGTTCCTGTAGGCAAGGACAAAATCCACATCCCTCGTAACATTATCATCTGTGGGAGGATCGGGCGGAAGCTTGATGGAATGGTGGCCGTTATTTGTCACGGGAACCGCTATCCTGTAGCCTGACAGTTCGGCGTAAACATCGTAAGTTCCGGGAGTAAGGTGGAGAAACTTGTACTTCCCGAGGGAATCGCAATTTGCCTGTTTTCCGCCGGCATAAACGGTAACGCTTGTATATGAACCGGTACCGCCGCTTATCGTTACCTTTCCGTACATATCGTAACCTATCTGGAAAGGGCCGTAAGTTCTTGGATAAGTTACCCTTGTACCATTATATTCATATGAAGCTGCTTCTTCCCCCTGGGCGTTGTAAGCGCGAACGTGCAGGTAGTAATGTCCGGGATTATTTTCAGTTATAATCCAGTCTCCCGCCGCCCACCTGGTATCGCCCGGGCCTGCGGAATCGGAAGGGCTTGTATTCCACTTTATCCTGTAATGGTCTATATTGCCTATACCCCACCCGGCATTGTTGACGAAGGTGAACCTTGTGCCTATGGCATAACATATGTTTGGCGGCTCCAGGGACGTAATGTCAGGAGATTTGGGAAGAGTCCATACCTCGTCGGTGATGTTGCACCATGCCGTCTCATCTCCGTCTCCGTTCCTCGCCTTTGCCCTGAACCTGTAAGGGGTGTTGCTTTCAAGGTTCTCGCTTGCCCAGTAATTACATATGTGAGAAGACGTGTACTGGCCGGTTGAAGAATTATGGCTGGCGATTCCGTTTTTGAAATAACTGTCCCAGTGTATCGCTTCAAGTGAAGTGCTTGTCAGGGAGGGCAGAGGATCATAATCCCCGTTATGTTTCCACCAGCCGCTTCCCCCCGTGATGGGACGAGCGGGATTATACCAGGATGTAAGGCCCCCGTCGAAGAATACGGGACTGCTCAGGTTGCCCTGGGTAAAGGTGTTCTCTATAAAAAAGCCCGAATTGCCCGCCGTTATATTGGATGGCAAAGACGCCAGTCTCACGTTAAGGTCGTTCATTCCCTTGGGACCGAAAGCAAGGCCCGAGGGCGGCTGTATGCTCGTGTATACCCCCACGAGGTAGTCGGGAGGAGAGGCGGTGGGAGTTGCGCTTCGGGGATAGGTTTGCCCGTAATAGTAGTTTCCGGTTACATGGTCCCAACTGGCAGAGGGCACTTCTTCTCTGGAAAAACCGTTATCCTTCCATACAACCACAATCCTTTTGTACTGGGTATTGATTGAGAGTCCGGTCTCGGTATAGGATGTAATGTCCGCCGGAACCTCCCAAATTTTTGGGCCCCTTATCCATCCGGAACTGTTTGTTCCCACATTGCCCCAGGACCAGGAGTAACAGGTGAATCCCTGCTCGTTGTCAGAATTATCGTCCCAGACCCAGCTTATTGTGCTGGTTGTGTTGGAAGTGTGCTGAAGAGATCCGGGGGCTTCGAATTGCGCAGAGGCATGTAATGAAAAGAGGAAAAACGCGAGGAAACCGAATACCAAAGACGTCATTCTTATCCTGTTCATTGGTTATTCTCCTTTTGTGTAATAACTGATATATTGCTATATATTGTAGTTATATAATGCACATATTTTTTATTTTGTCAAGTTGTTCTTAAATTTTGTGATTCCGGCGGAAGGAATTAAATGTTGCAACGTTTGATAAATAAAGGATTGGCCAACGATTTGAAACCAACATGGTTGAAAGACCCGGGGGTTGGGAATAGGGGCTATTCGAGAAGAAGGGGCCTTATCGTTTCCAGCCCTTTCTGGAAAGAGATATTATCCTTTACATATTTTCTGTAGCCTGCGGGATCAACCTTGAGGGCAGAGATTTCATGTGAGGAATCATCCTTGCCTCTGTAAGCATACTGCCTGTAAGAAGAATATTCCCATTTCCCGGGATCGTCCACGATGAAGGAAAGAACGGGATTGAGGTGGATATACCTCGTAATCTCGAGGAGTAACCGGTCGTCGAGAAAGGCCTTCCTGAAACGGCCTTCCCAGAGAGGCCCCCTCCTGTTGTGGGACATGTTGAAATGCTTCGTGTAACTGTTGAGAATCCTGTTCATGTATCTTGATATACCGCCCTCCTCAAGCTGCCTGGCAAGGATGTGTATGTGGGTGGGCATTATGCAGTATGCGATTATATCTACAATGGCCCCGTCTCCGGGGTTATCCATGATTCCACCGGGAAGCCGGTAATTTGATTCCCTGTAAAGCATGTACTTGGAAAACGGCATTTTTCTCTTCCTGGTAAAGAAAGGAAGGGCATGTTTCATCCTCTCGTAGTCCGAGGGAGTCCTGAATATCACGTACTTTGATATGCTCTTGTTGTATACGTGGTATATCTTGCCGTTTTCAGCTTTCTTCTGTCTTTTCATTTTTCCTCTATGAAGATATCTCCTTCTATGGGCAGGCTCTTTTCCTTGAAAGTAACGACGATACCCCTGAATTCCTTTTTGTCCTTTTCCCCCGCAGGGACATTCAACCGGTAGATGACCTCGAAATCCTTCAGCTCTTTTTCGAAAATGAGCCACTTGTAAACGCCCTTTTCATTTTTTATCCAGGGAGGCGTGGCCGATGTTATGATCCAGCCCGGGGGAGGCGTTTCTTCAAGTATTATTCCGGAAGTGCCTTTGAGAGGGGCGACACTGAGTTTCACATCAACGGTTCCTCCTCCGGAATAGGACGGCGGAAGAATCCTTAACACCCTGGTACCCTGAGTTGCCTTCACGGCGGCAACTTCTTCTTTTACGATTTCCTTTGCAGGAGGCTGAGTCAGGCTTTCTTTTTCTCGCACGGAAGAGCATCCCGCCGCAAGAAATAAAAGAGCGATTATTATGCATATATTCTTTTTCATTTTCTCCCCTCTTTTAAAATCCACAATTATGTCGCTCCTCCAAGAGATAACATTAAACGGGTAGCAGTTAAAGAACGTATTCATCATCAAATCGCAAGGAACATATTCACTTTAAGATATGCCTCCTTTTTGAAAAGGCGCAAACCATGCGTCATCTTAAAGGGCGCCTGTTCCGCCTATGTTCCCGCTACTCCTTGTAGAACGGTAACTTCCGTTTATCGAGCCCCCTCCGCTTCCCGAAAGCCTGTAATCAATTCTCTGGGAAGGAATGGATTTACCGTAAATAAGCCACCTGTACGTGTTGCCCGTTTTCTTCGCATATTTTGGGGTTGCCGATTCTATGGTATATCCCGCGGGAACTGTCTCGATGATTACCAGCCCGCTGATGTCGGCAGTCACCCCGATGTTCAACGTAACATCAGCGGTTCCGCCGGCAGAACTTATGCTTCTTGTTATTGTGACAGGAGCCTGCTGGGGTTCCTCGTTATCTTCCTGATCGCCGCCATTATCAACGATCGGACCGCCACCCCCTGAGGATGCGGCAGCTGCCTTATCCAAGGGTGTTTCAGATGCGGTTGAAGAAGAAGCGGCCCTCGCCGCATCAGGGGTAACAATATTGCCTGCCGGTCGTGAAGCCGAAGGGGACGAGGCAGAAACCTGCGGGGCCATCCCCGGAACCGCGCCTGCCTGAGAAGATTGGCCGGAAGTGCCGGTTGAAGGAGGAACGGAAGCCGTCACGTTATCCCCCGACTGCCATGATGGGTAGTATTTCTCGTGGAGGGAGAGAAGCTTCCCGAACCAGCCTGGACCCGGAGACTTCTCATTCTTTTCCTGCACGGGGAGCGTCATGGGAATGGCCGCGTGATCTTTCAATCTTTCCGGCTCTACCGGATCCTTTTCCTGCAGGGATACCTCTTCAGGAACAGGAGAAGGCGCTTTCTCAAAGGTATCGGTATCATCCGTGGAGGGAAGACGGCGGGTCGTAAATTGTTTCGAGGCAAGAAAGTATATTGCCATCGCCAATGCCACACCGACGATAATGTTCTGCCTGTTGACTTTCAATATAAATCCTCCCGGAGCCTGTCAGGGAACTCCTGTAATCAAATATAATTTACCATCCGCAGGCTTAAGAGTCAAGTCAAATGGGGCTGATATTGAGTTTTGGCAAACATGTGGAAGGCTTTATGCATGGAGAGGGAGAAAAGATACCCCCTCACCCCAACCCTCTCCCCTATGGGTAGAGGGTGTAAACAGCGAAAGACAAAAGACCCCCTCACCTCAATTCTCTCCCCCAGAGGAGAGGAAGAAGATATGAGGAAGATCCTCTCTCCCGGGATGATAGGAAGAAGAAATAGGAAAGTACCCCTCTCCCCTATGGGTAGAGGGTGAAAGAGATAATAAAAAAAAAGGCGGAGACTTATGGTCCCCGCCTTTCATGTATCTTCTAAATCCTTACATTCTCATCCGCAACCCTGTAAAGAGCCTCCAGTCGCTTGCGCCATAGCCGTCAACAAGGCCGGCCCCGCCGCCTATGACAAATGTGCCTTTGGGAAACCTGTAACCGTATGATACAAGCAGTTCTACCGGGGTGCTTTCTGTTTCGAAAAGCTCTTCGCTCCTGCCGTATATTTCACCGGCCACGTAGGATGTCGTCCCGGGTATCTCGTAAACCAGGCCCAGCCCGAAAAGGAGGGTATGGTTTATGCTTATCTGCGCAAGGTCTTCCTCCGACTGGTACGCATAGCCTATGTTTGCTGTGAAAAGGGTATTCTCGCTGAGCTTCTTGTCCAATATACCCCTTATGCCTATCGCCCAGTCTTCGCCTCCAAGTCCGGCATCCTCGTTGCCAGTCTGCAACTGGATATACGGAGCCACTGCAAAGGTGCATCCGTTTGAGGTGGCGGGAAGCCTGTATTTGAAGCCCAGTATGATGTCGCCGAACCCGTCTTCTTCCACGGGAGCCGTGGTATCCTGGTCAAATACGTAGGGAATAGTCAGGGATACCTGGCTGTTCTCCGAGAGTCCCAGGGTAAAGGCTGCATTAAGGAGATTCTGCTTTTCTATCAGGTTGACCTCAATGCCCCCGGTCTCTCCTTCAAGCACGTTCTTCCCGTAGGAGTAAAAGAGATCGCAGGACATCTTCTGGTTACCCACGGTTCCTGTTGTGGGAACAATTACTGTTGATTCCTCGCCGGGCGCAACCTTGAAATGGTTCGTCTCAGCGGCAAAGGATGTCGTTGTTAAACCTGCCGCTATTACCGCTATGAGAAGGCTGGTGAAAAGTTTGCCTTCTTTCTTTTTTTTTGCAAGAAGAAGAGAAGCCGCTGCCAGGAGAATGTAAGGAAGCACGCCCTTTACCAGAATCAGGGCAAGCAGGTAAAGGGGCATCAGGGCTATCCTTACCGCTGTCCTGAGAACTTCGTTGCCGGCTATGACCCTGGCATACGCCGGGCTGTGCCTGTAGTACCACCTTACAAATGCCTGTCCGGCCGCGTTTGTCATGAGGTACCTGTCGCGGAACTGGCGAAGAAGCTGGACGTGTCTCTCAAACGGGGATCCGAAGGCGGCAGTCGCTATGAAGCATCCGCTTCCGCCGGAAATCCTGTCAACGCCCGTGAATACGCTGTACCCGAGAGGATCGGCGATGACTCCGTTGGCCGCGCCGTCGAAGTCCCACTGGCCGCCGTCTGTAAGGGTAACCTTGAGCACGGTGTAGGTATTGCCTTCGCCGTCCTGCACGGTTCCGAGTTCTTCCACATCCCCAAATGCCAGCCAATCTTCTGTGTCGGGGTTGTACTTCCAGAAATCACCGTTGAAATCCCCGGGGATAACCACGTTAAATGCCACCGTGTCTCCGGCATCTACGCCTTCTATGCGGATATCAACCATGTAGTCCACGCCGAGAGCTTCACTGCCTTCCGCACCCTCGGGATCAAGGAATTCCATTGTGATCTTGCTCGCATCGCTCCCTTCTCCGGTGCTGCCGGGCAGTGTGGCCATATAAAGGTTGCCGGTCTCTTCGTCCTTGAAGACGTGGGCCCCGTCGGTATTTATCTCTGTATCGGCAAAACCCAGGAGGTATGTATTCTTCTCGTCGTCCGTTACCTCGGCGACTTCCCTTTTTACCTGAAAACCGAAGGACCAGTCTGACCAGAGAGGTTCAACTACGTCCTTCTCTGTAGGCTCAAGATACTGGGCAATGTCGTTGTCGCTTACTCTCCATCTGTACCATGCATCCGGCTTGAAGAGGCCCCATGGCATCGTCATCAGGGCAACGTTATCTCCATCAAGGGTCCTGGCGACGTTCTCCTTGCTGTAAATCACCCTTGTCGCTGGCTGCTTGCCGGCCTGCTGGTCTGCGGGTTCAAGGATCTCTTCAACCACCCAGTTGCTGTTGACCGTGCCGCCGGGGGTGCTCCTGTAAAACTGCGCGGTGAAAGGTACAAAGGGAAGCGCCTGGGCTTCGCTGCTGTCAACAACGGGAGGTTCGATGGTTTCCGGCCTCTGGACGATAATCATTGTCACGGATATGTTCTGGTTGCCGCCGTTGGAAGTGACGGGAACCGTCGCGGTGTATGTGCCTCCCCCGAGGTCCCTGGGAACATCGGTATCGAGGGGCGTTACGGTCACGGTTATTACCTGGCTGTTCCCGGCTGTCTTTGAATTAAGAACTTCTGCCGGGGGCAGGGTGCCCGATGAAGGA
>JAKPNC010000230.1 GCA_029548585.1 bacterium
GAGAAGGGTGTGGAATATGTTGTCAAAAATATATCGGGCATAACCGATGAAAGACTCGTAAAGAGGGTTTCTGAAATATACAAGGAGATGAAAAGTGATAGCGGCTATTTTAAAAGAACCTGAACACCTTGATATAGAAGAAGTAGAAATCCCGGTTCCAGGGAACGGCGAGATACTTCTTAAGGTCGAGGCGTGCGCGATCTGTGGAACAGACGTTAAAACATACAGGCACGGCCACAAAAATATCGTCTTCCCGAGGATAACCGGCCATGAGGTGACCGGTACTGTCGCCAAAACCGGAAAAAACGTGAAATCGGTGGCCGAGGGAACAAGGGTTGCCGTTGCTCCCGCTATCCCCTGCGGAGCCTGCTATTACTGCAGAAAGGGATTCCAGTCCTCGTGTGAAAACCTTAAGGCCATTGGATACCATTACAACGGCGGATTTGCCGAGTACATGCTTGTGCCCGGGGATGCTGTAAGGAACGGCTGCGTAAACACGATACCCGGCAACCTTTCATACACGGAAGCCACGATAGCGGAGCCCCTTGCATGCGTGATAAACGGCCAGTCTCTGAGCAGGGTCGAGAAAGGGGACACTGTCCTTGTTATAGGGTCAGGGCCGATCGGTTCGCTTCACGCGGAGTTCGCCCTCAACACGGGTGCGGGGAAGGTTTTTCTCGCGGACATATCTCCCGAGAGGCTGAAGATGGCGGAATTTACAGGGGCTGTCATGGTTGATACCAGCAGGACAGACCTGAAAGAGTTTATTTCCCATGAGACAGGCGGAAGGATGGCGGACAGGGTCATTGTTGCCGTGGGACTTGCACAGCCGCAGGAGTTTGCCCTCGAGCTGGTTGCAAAAAGGGGTTCGGTCAATTATTTCGGGGGTCTTCCCAAGGATAAGCCCTTTGTCAGGTTTAACAGCAACCTTCTGCACTACGGTGAGTTTTTCGTTGTCGGAACCCACGGTTCCAACCCGATCCATAACAGAATAGCCATGGACCTTATTGCTTCCGGCAGGATTAATGCGTCCAGGTACATAACCAAAACTTTCAAGCTTAAGGATATAAAGGCGGGCCTCGATATGGCAGAGAAGAAGGAAGGCCTGAAGATTGTCATTTGTCCATGAAGAGGAGTCATGATGAAAACAGACAGGGATACGGCAACAAGATTGCTTACTCAGATGATGCAGATAAGACAGTTTGAGGACAAGATAATGGAGCTTCTTGCCAAGAACATTGCCGAGGGAGGTTCCCACTTGTATGCCGGCATGGAAGCCGTTGCCGTGGGAGCCATTTCGGTCCTGAGGAATGACGATTACATAACCAGCACCCACAGGGGGCACGGACACGCCATAGCCAAAGACGGAGATCTTAACGCCCTGATGGCCGAGATCCTGGGAAAGAAAACGGGTGTTTGCAAGGGGAAGGGAGGCTCTCTCCATCTTGCAGACGTTTCAAAGGGAAACCTCGGAGCCAACGGCATAGTGGCGGGAAGTCTCGGAATAGCTACGGGCGCAGGACTTTCGGTCAAGAACAGGAAATCCGGGCAGGTCATCGTCTGCTTCTTCGGCGACGGTGCGACCAATAACGGGATATTCTTCGAATGCCTCAACATGGCATCCCTGTGGAAGTTGCCTGTGGTTTACGTTTGCGAGAATAACCTTTACGGAATGAGCGTTTCCGTGGAGAGGGCGTGCGCGGTACAGGACCTTACGAAGAAGGCTGTCGCCTTTGACATGAAGTCTGACTGCGTTGACGGGCAGGATGTCCTTGCCGTAAGGGATACCGTAGCCAAGTGGGTGGATTACGCAAGGAATGGTGAAGGACCCAGTTTTATCGTGGCAAATACGTACAGGTATTACGGGCACAGCAGGAGCGATCCAAGGGCCTACAGAACGAGAGAAGAGGAGAAGTTCTGGAGAGAGAGGGATCCCATAAAGATATTCTCAAACAGGATGGTAGAGCAGGCCATTCTCTCGGCAGAGGATGTGAAGGAAGTGGAAGAAAGCGTTACAAAGAGCATCGAGGAAGCGGTTGACTTTGCCATGAAGAGCCCTTTCCCTGAGCCTGAAGAGCTATACACGGATTTGTATGCCTGACGGAATAACAGTGAAATAATAGGAGCAATGATGAGGGAAATAACATACAGACAGGCTTTAAACGAAGCCCTTAAAGAAGAGATGGAGCGGGACAGCAGCGTATTTCTCCTTGGAGAGGATATCGCAATTTACGGAGGCGCTTACGGCGTCACGGTCGACCTCTGGAAGAAATACGGCGACGCCAGGGTCCTTGATACGCCCATCTCTGAAAATGCTATCGTTGGGGTGGGCCTTGGTGCGGCTCTTACAGGCATGAGGCCCGTGGCAGAGATCATGTACATAGATTTCATAGGTCTCTGCATGGAACAGCTCAACAACCAGGTTGCAAAGATAAGATATATGTTCGGAGGCAAATGCAAGGTGCCCTTCACTCTGAGAACCGAGGGAGGCGCGGGACGCACTCTCGGCGCACACCATTCCCAGAGCCTGGAATCATGGCTCATGCATATTCCAGGGATAAAGGTTGTTATGCCTTCAACGCCCTCTGATGCCAAGGGCTTGCTAAAGAGTTCGATAAGGGAGGATAACCCTGTTGTTTTTATTGAACACAAGATGTTGTATAATATAAAGGGAGAAGTGCCCGAGGGAGAATACACCGTTCCCATAGGGGTTGCAGATATAAAGAGAACCGGGAAGGATGTGACCGTGCTGACTTATTCCCGTATGTACCATTTCTGCATGGAAGCCGCAGGCATACTTGAAAAGGAAGGCATCGATATCGAGGTGGTGGATCTAAGGACTCTCCTGCCGCTTGACATGGAGACTATATTAAAGTCGGTCAGGAAGACCAACAGGGTTATCATAGTGGAGGAGGATTGCAAGACCGGGGGAACCGGAGCCGAGATAGGCATGAAGATAACGGAAGAAGCCTTTGATTGGCTTGATGCCCCTGTCGTGAGGGTTGCCGGCGCCGATGTGCCCATGCCCAAGAGCCCCGTGCTCGAGAAGCTGGCTATACCTGATACAAAGAGAATTTGCGATGCCGCCAGGAAAATTTTGAACAAATGAATCTCCTGCAGCATATGGAGGAACGGGAATAAAAATGATAAAAGAAGTCATAATGCCCAAGCTGGGCGAAACGATGGAGGAAGGTTACCTTGCTTCATGGAAGAAGGAAGAAGGGGAGAAAGTCACAAAGGGAGAAGTTCTTTTCGAGGTTATGAGTGACAAGACGAATTTCGAGGTAGAATCCCTCCATGACGGATACCTGAGGAA
>JAKPNC010000032.1 GCA_029548585.1 bacterium
TCTCCCCGTTTGTCATGCCTCCCTCTATGCCGCCGGCGTTATTTGTTTTTCTTGAAAAACCCTTTTTACCCGAAGGAAGTATCTGGTCGTGGAAGGATGACCCAGGCAATGAGATTGCCCCGAAACCGGCTCCTATCTCCACTCCTTTTATTCCCGGTATACTCATCAAAAGGCCGGCAATCCGTGCGTCAAGCCTCCTGTCCCAGTGGACGTAGCTCCCGATACCGGGACATGCGCCTTCAACTGTCAGTTCGAAAATCCCGCCTAAGCTTTCTCCGGTTTCAATGGCATTATCAATCTCTTTCTTCATTTCGGTTTCCATGGCGGCGCTTCTCACATCAGATTGCTCTATTTTTTTTCTGTCATAGGGGCTGATGTCACAATAGCAAAGGGTATCAGCGGCCTTGCCTATCTGTACAACCCTGCTGTAAAAATTGATTCCGAACTCCGAGAGAAATTTCTTGCAGACAGCGCCTGCGGCAACACGTGCTGCCGTCTCCCTGGCGCTTGAACGCTCTATCACGTTCCTGATATCTTCAAACCCGTATTTCATTATGCCCGGAAGGTCGGCATGTCCGGGCCGGGGCATCCTTCTCTCGCCTCCGCTCGCCTCCGGAGTGATATCCATAACAGATCTCCAGTTATCGTGATCTGCATTTTTTATCATCATGCACAGGGGAGCGCCGGTTGTTATCCCTCCCCTCACACCGGAAAGTAACCGGACAGTATCTTTTTCTATCTGCATCCGGCCTCCCCTGCCGTATCCTCTTTGCCGTCTTTCAAGCTCCCTGTTTATATCATCCTCTGACAATCGAAGATTGGATACCATGCCCTCGAGTATTCCGACAAGGCATCTGCCATGTGATTCTCCGGCTGAAAGAAACCTCAGCATTTTATCCTCCCGCGGTGAGTGTTCAACCTCCTGGATAATCTAACCTGGACGAAAACAAAAACTCATTCACTGCATGGTTTGTTTCATATCATTCAACTGACGGCAGGGATTTTTTCATGACCTCAACAGGGGCTTTCTTGCCGGTCCAGAGTTCAAATGAGACGGCCCCCTGGTATACCAGCATGGAGATTCCCCCGAGGCAGGGAATCCTGTTTTTCCTGGATGCCCCGATAAGCTCCGTTACGCGGTTGTAGACTATATCGTACACAAATCTGAGCCCGGGTATCTTATCCTCATCAATTACGGGAAGATCTCCCGGTTTCATCCCGATGGAAGTCGTATTTACAAGAAGGTCAACCTCTCCTTTAAAATCGAAACGGTTCCTGTCACGAAATGGTATTATGGAAACCTTATTGAAACCTATTTTTTCAGAAAGGTGTTTTTTAAGGCGAAGCGAA
Source organism: bacterium (assembly GCA_029548585.1). Taxonomy (GTDB): domain Bacteria; phylum Ratteibacteria; class UBA8468; order B48-G9; family JAFGKM01; genus JALNXB01. The sequence goes on from JAKPNC010000032.1 coordinate 1,351, forward strand.
TTGTTTTCGGTCCTGTTGCATATGAAAAGGCTTCTGATGCCCCGGTTAACAAGGGCTCCTGAGATTGCATAAGATGAACCTCCCGCTCCCATTAACATTACCCGGGCGCCTTCCGGTTCAAAGCCGCCATCCTCCGTTATTGACCGGATGAATCCTTTTCCGTCCGTGATATCTCCCAGCAACCGGCCGTTTTCATTGATAACCGTGTTTACCACTCCCAGGATTCCCGATTCCTCCGATACGCCGTCAAGATATTTTGACGCTTCAATCTTGTGGGGTATGGTCAGGTTGATACCTCTTATATTCAACACCCTGACGGCTTCAAGCGCAGATCCGAGGTCAAGAGGAGCAACTTCGAAAGGAACATAAACAAAATTCAATCCCATGTGTGAAAATGCGGCATTCTGAAAAACAGGCGACAGCGAGTGGGATACAGGGTATCCCATAACTCCCGTGACAAGGCTTCTTCCGTTGATCTCCATTTCAGAATGATAACATTTTAAGTTATCCTTGACAAATGTGACGCGGCGTTATAAAATTTCCAAACTTAAGAAGTTGCAATATTATTACCCAGGTCTTTATTCATCCATTAATCCGTGAGAATGAAAAGGGAGAAAGCACATGAGGAAAATAGCCGTGATAAACCAGAAGGGAGGCTCGGGTAAAACCACAACGGTAGTAAACCTCGGGGCCTATCTTGCCGAGAAGGGGAAAAGGGTTCTCCTTGCAGACCTTGATCCGCAGTCCCACACAACGATACACCTGGGCATGGAACCTCCCAGTGTAAGAAATTCGGTTTACGACGTGCTCATAAAAAAGATGCCCGTGAGCGAAGCGGTATCAGAAACCTATCAGAAGAATCTTTTCCTGCTTCCATCAAAGATAGAACTCGCAAGCGCGGAAATAGAACTTGTGAACGAGATAGGCAGAGAAATAATACTGAGGGACATGCTCAGAAAATACAGGCAGAATTTCGACTACCTTATCATAGACTGCCCTCCTTCTGTCGGCCTGCTTACCTTGAACGCCCTTACTACCGCAGATGAGATATTCATTCCAATCCAGGCTGAGTTCTTCGCGCTCGAGGGGCTTACCAAGCTTTTGCAAACCATAGAAATAATACGTGACCGCCTCAATACCAGCCTGCGGATATCCGGAATTATTATTACCATGTACGATGAAAGGAAGAACATATGCAGGGATGTAGCTGCAAAGGTTACGGACCATTTCGGGAAGAAGGTTTTCAAAACCAGGATCAGGGAAAACGTCAGGCTGGCGGAAGCCCCCGGATTCGGAAAAGCCGTCAAGGATTTTGCGCCGGGAAGCCATGGCGCGGACGATTACAGGAAACTCGCCGCAGAGGTATTGAAAAAGAAGGAGGAAAGAAGATGAAGAAAACAGGATTAGGGAAAGATCCTCTCAGCTGGATCACGCCCACAGTTCCAGATAAGGGCTCTGTAAAGGCTACTGAAAGGTTACCCCGTTCCCGGAGGACTCCTGATACATCAGGGAGAAAGGAGAGCCTTCCAAAGTTCCAGACATTTGATGTCAGGCTTACATCTCTGCTGAGGGAAGACCAGCTTGATTTTCTCGATAAGCTTATCAGAGACATTCAGAAGAACAGGTCACGGGAATACAAAAAAGAAAGAATAACAAAAAACACGCTGATAAGGGTCTTCATAGACGCTTTCATGGAGACGAAAATTGACACATCCAATATACCGGATGAAGAAACCCTTCTTGAAAGGGCTAAGGA
>JAKPNC010000058.1 GCA_029548585.1 bacterium
TCATCCTGTCAAAAATCTCCTCGGTTATCTCTTCCCTGCCGCCCGGATCGACAAGGAGTCTCGGTATAAGGATGCCTGCGTTGTTAACCAGGAAATCTATTCCGCCCCGCTTTGAAAGAACGTTTTTAACCATCCCGTCTATACTTTCTTTGCTGGAGACGTCGGTTTTAACAAAATCGACGGCATCACTCCTGCCGGGATCCTTCCCGTCCAATTCTCCGGCAGTCTTCATGCCCTCTTTTTCATTGACATCGGCAATAGTCACAAGCGCGCCGGCTTCAACCAGCTTTTCAGATATTGCCTTTCCTATACCGGAAGCGCCACCCGTAACAATGCCGGCCTTGCCAAGCAAGTCTATCTTTACCATCTCGTTCTCCCCTCTTTAAAGTTTTCCAAAAAACATAAGGATGCCTATGCAGACAAAGAGAAAAGCCCCGACGTACCTCAGGATATCGGGCTTTATGCACCTGCAAAGAAAAGCGCCCGCAACGACGGTTAACGCGGTAACTATCATGTAAGCGGCAACGGAACCGGCCCAGACGGATAACGGTTTTCCGGTTTTGCTTGAAAGGCTGAGGCCGATAAGCTGGGTCTTGTCTGCAAGCTCGGCAACGATAATCGAACCAAACGCGGCGGCAATAACCTTGAAATCCATTTTAATTCCTCCAGTTTAAAAAGTTACGGGTTTAAGTCAAAGTTTTATCACTGCTTTTATCACTCCGTCACTGTAACCTGAAACTATCTCCATGGCCTCGCCGGCCTTTTCGATCCCGAACTCATGGGTTACCAGGGAAGAAAAGGGAAGCCGGCTTCTGCCTATAAGGTCAAGGGCGGGCAATGTCATGTGGGCCGACCTCCGGACATTTATAATCGAGAGCTCCTTTCTCCTTACAACGGAGGCCTCGAATTCCATCCTGTCGTCTTCGGGGATGCCGTATATTACCGATTTTCCTCCCGTGGCAGCAACCCTTGTGCTCTGGATGAAGGTCTCCCTTTTACCGGCGGCATCGTACCCTATATCCACTCCCCTGCCCCCGGTCTCTTCTGCGACCACTTCGGACAAATCCTCGCATGAAGCAAGCACTGTCCTGTCGGCTCCAAGCTTAACAGCCATATCGAGACGCGCCTTGCACAGGTCGCTGATGAATATGCGGCCCGCCCCGGCGGTCTTTGCGGAGAAAAGCACAGAAAGTCCAATGGGCCCGGCCCCGGCTATGGCCACATCGTCGCAGACAGAAAGGCCGCTCAGCTTCACCCCGTATAGCCCTATGGCAAGAGGTTCTGAAAGGACGCCCTGGTTGTAATCGAGGCCTTCCGGCAGACCATAGAGGTTCGATTCAGGCATGACCACATACTCCCTGAGGGCTCCGTCCACCGGAGGAGTTCCCAGGAAGACCACTTTCCTGCAAAGGTTGGGCTTCCCCCTGAGACACTGCTCGCACTTTCCGCAACTTATCCCAGGCTCCACTGCCACCCTGTCGCCTTTCCTGAAACGGGTGACGCCTTTCCCCGCCTCTGCAACCTCTCCGGCGGCCTCGTGGCCCAGGATAATCCTGCCTTCCACGACCTGGTCTCCAATTCTGCCCTCGTTGTAATAGTGGATGTCGGAACCGCATATCCCCACGCTTCTTATCCGCACAAGGACATCGGTATCCTTCATTATCTCCGGTACGGGGATATCCACGATCTCAACCCTTTTCTTTCCCGTCAGAAACAATGCCTTCATCTTGCTCCTTTTCAATATTTTTTTCCGGCTGGCAGGCATAAAAAATTGTCATGATAATTTAATACTTTTGAACCGTTTTGTCAAAAAACGGGGGCAACACCATATCCCGGAGCCAGGCCTGGCATCCAGGGAAATGACATGACATGGACATTCCGGAGATGACATGTCAGCCATTTTCAGCAGGTTCTTCCGGTTGCGGCGGGGTTTCTTCAACGGCCCTGAGCTTTGATTGGATCTGCCTTGTTCTCGTTCCCACAAGCTGGTCTATCTCGTTGCTTGCCTGCCTCAGCCTGTTCTGTGCCTTTTCAAGCACATCTCCGAAAGAGTTAAACTCTTTCTTTACCGACGCAAGAACGCTCCAGACCTCTCCTGTCCTTTTCTGTATTGCAAGTGTGCGGAATCCCATGTGCAGACTGTTGAGAAATGCGGCAAGAGTCGTCGGGCCTGTTATGACTATCTTGTACTCCCTCTGGAGTATTTCAATAAGGCTTGTCTGCCTCACAACCTCGGCATAAAGCCCTTCGAATGGAAGGAAGAGTATTCCGAAATCGGTCGTTTCAGGCGGGTTGATATACTTTTCGCGGATCTCTTTTGCAAACCTTTTTATGGTAGCCTCGACATCTTTTGAGGATTTCCTGACAGCCTCCGGGTCTCCCTTTTCGTAAGCATCTATCAACTGGTGGTAGGTTTCGACAGGAAACTTGGAATCTATGGG
>JAKPNC010000061.1 GCA_029548585.1 bacterium
GAAGTCTCTGCCCCCTGCCCTTCCGGAAGAAGTTGTATGCCAGACCATCTCAAAGTACAGGCAGATTTACAGGCAGCTAACGGGCAAACCTATCTGAAATACTTAACCTCCATATTGCATGGTATTGTAAAAACCGTGGAAAAGGGTATAATATATACCTAAAATTGAAGTTGTTTTTTTTTGACTTATTTTTTCACAATATTTACAAAAGGAGTTAAAAAGTGGACGAAGAAGTTGTAAAGAAAGCCGATGTTCTGGTTGAAGCGTACCCGTACATAAAGAAATACAGGGACAAGATTTTCGTTATAAAATTCGGAGGCAGCATATTCAAACTGCCCCAGATAAAAGACAGCATACTTAACGACATAGCTTTTCTCGAAGTGGTGGGAATAAAAACCATCATTGTCTGCGGAGGCGGTCCTTTCATAAACGACGAGATAGAGAAAAGGGGCAAGAAGCCGGATTTCGTGGAAGGGCTGAGGGTAACTGACGAGGAGACCCTGAATATAGTCAAGGACGTTCTTTCCGGGATAAGGGACAGGATAGTGGAATATTACAGGAGCTCCCTGAACGTGACGGCGGCCGCCCTGCTTCCCGAAGAGAAATTCATGCTTGCAAGGAAGATACATTACCAGCAGGGAGAGAAGGTGATAAACCTGGGTTTCGTGGGACAGGTCGCAAGTGTCAACTCGGATTACATAAAATCCCGGCTGGAAAAAGAAAGGATACTCGTTGCCGCTCCGATATCGTCATCGGAAGACAACGTTATGTACAACATAAATGCTGATTCAGTTGCATCGGGTCTTGCCGAAGCCCTGCAGGTTGAAAAGCTCATATACATTACCGACGTGCTTGGCGTAATGAGGAACCCGGAAAATCCGCAGACCCTCATTTCCGTACTGAGGCAGTCGGAGGTGGAAGAACTGGTATCGAGCAAGGTGATAAAATCAGGCATGATACCAAAGGTGTCCGCAGGCATTTCGGCCATAAGGAAGGGAGTTAAGAAGGTCCACATCATAAGCGGCAACATCCAGCACTCAATAGTACTGGAGGTATTTACAGAACACGGAGTCGGAACCGAGATAACAGAATGAACAAACTTATTCCCGACAATGAAATGGAGAGCAGGAAGGTAACGGAGAACTACGAAAAATACGTGGTACCTTCTTACGGGAGGAGCGGTATTGTCTTCGTAAGAGGCAAGGGAAGCTACCTCTGGGACTCGGACGGGAAAAAATACCTTGATTTCTTCCCGGGATGGGCAGTCTCAGGCATAGGCCATTGCAACCCCAACGTCGTGGATGCAATATGCCGGCAGTCTGAAATACTAATACATATTGCCAACAACCACTATCATCCGTGGCAGGGAATGCTTGCAAAAAAACTGTCCGACATTTCCTTCGGGGGAAAGGTTTTCTTCTGCAACAGCGGCGCGGAGGCGAACGAAGCAGCCATCAAGCTGGCACGGCTCTACGGGAGTAAAACCGGGAGGCATGGAATAATCTCCATGGAAAACTCATTTCACGGGAGAACTCTTGCAACCGTGACAATGACGGGACAGCCGAAATACAGCAAACCTTTTGCTCCCCTGCCTGCAGGTTTTTCCCATGTTCCATTTAACGATTTCGACGCCCTGAGAAAAAAGGTTGACGGTAATACCGCGGCAGTCATAATCGAACCCATACAGGGAGAAGGCGGAATAAACGTTCCTGACAGGGATTATCTGCAGCAGGTATCATCCCTGTGCAGGGATAAGGACATGCTGCTTATATTTGATGAAGTCCAGACGGGTTTTGGCAGGACGGGCAGGTTCTTTGCTTACCAGCATTTCGGCATCACGCCGGACATAATGACTCTTGCAAAAACACTGGGAGGGGGATTCCCCGTGGGAGCAATGGTGGCAAGAAAAGATATTGCCGACCTGATGATCCCTGGAACACATGCGTCTACTTTCGGCGGAAGCCCTCTTGCATGCCAGGCATGCCTGGCCGTCATAGACACGATAGAAAAGGAAAGGCTCCTGCACAATGTCAGGATCATGGGAGAATACCTGGCCTCGAAACTCTCCTGGCTGAAACAGAAACACCCCTTTATCAGGGCAGTAAAAGGAATAGGATTGATGCTGGCAATCGAGATAGAAGGTGAAGGCTCCGGCATAGTAAGGGAATGCACCGGAAAGGGACTGCTGATAAACTGTACCCATGGCAACATTCTCAGGATAATGCCGGCAATAACCACGGATAAAACGGAAATAGACGCTGCGGTTAAAATACTGGATGAATGCCTTTCCCTTTACCCGCCAACTCGGAAAACCACAGGCTGTGCCCGTGGAGACTCCACGGGAAAATCTTAATCGCCGGCAAGGATCCTTCACAGAGAGGCTGATAGAAAATGAAAAGAGATTTTTTAAGGATTAGCGAGCTGAACAGGCAGGAAATCTACAGGATTTTCGATATTGCGAAACATTACAAGTCAGAGAGAACCATGGGTCTGTCTTCAAGACTGCTCAGGGATAAAAGCATAGGAATGCTTTTCAACAAGCCTTCCACGAGAACCCGCATATCCTTCGAGATAGCGGTATACGAACTCGGAGGCAATCCCATTTACCTGCCCGGCGAAACCACCCAGATTTCAAGGGGGGAAACCGTAAGGGATACCGCCCAGGTCACATCGAGATATCTCCACGGGATAGTCATAAGGACTTACAGCCAGGGAGACATAGAAGAGTTCGCAAGGTATTTCGCCCACCCCGTCATAAACGCTCTTACGGACCTACTGCATCCCTGCCAGATATTGAGCGACTGTTTCACTATAAGCGAAAAGAAAGGCCGGGTGGAAGGGATGAACGTAACTTACCTCGGGGACGGGAACAATATATCCAATTCTCTTATCCTGGCAGCCGACATAATGGGCTTTAACATAAGGATATCTGCGCCGGAAGGTTACCAGCCCCCTGAAGAAATCGTCAATCTTATGAAAAACAAGGACCTCCTGAAGATAGATACTGACCCCGGAAAATTCATAAACGATGCCGACGTCATATACACCGACACCTGGACAAGCATGGGTTCGGAGGCAGAAACTGAAAAGAGGGAGAAAATTTTTGAGAAATACCAGGTAAACTCCAGGCTCCTGGCAGGGGCGAAAAAAGATTTCATTTTCATGCACTGTCTCCCCGCACACAGGGGATTCGAAGTCACCGACGAAGTAATAGACAGCGAAAACTCGGTGATACTCGACCAGGCGGAAAACCGTCTTCACTGCCAGAAAGCCCTGCTTCACTTCATTTATTCCGATTGAGAGCCCATTGGTCAACCTGCATGCGCCTGTAGCTCAAAGGATAGAGCATCTGCCTTCTAAGCAGAGGGTTGCGCGTTCGAGTCGCGCCAGGCGTACTTGCCTCCTTGATAATGTTCAAGTTACAGGCCCTGCCCGTGACTTTCATCCCTTTGCCGGACTCCAGCAATTAGCTTTATCCCGCATCATGGTAAGTTTCAAACAGGTTTTTCCAACAACCTGCCTGTAACATCTTAAAATTACGCGCAGCCGGAAGCAGTGATAACCCCGGGCGAGTGTAATATGCGTAAAGAATAATCCGCCAAGGAGAGAAATGCCGGCAAGAAACACGATTTACGGGAGAGGGCAAAATTTGGCAGAAGGGCATTTGACCAGGGAGAATCCTTTATGCTTTTCTGGCACTAAATATTCCTGCCTGGATGACGGATCATCTATCAAGCTTAATCTCATGAAGCCGGCGTACTTTCACGATCAGCCTCTTTTTCTTCCGGGTACCCTGATTCTCCTTCGTTCTTCCTGGGAGGCTGAACACCGTGAACCACGACGTCAACGCTTGAAACCCTGAGGCCAGACATCTTTTCAACTTCTTCCTTTATCGATTTCTGAACCATGTATGTAACCTCAGGGATATTGACCCCGTATTCTACGATGATCCTCAATTCAAAACTGACTTCATCTTCACCGACCACGACCTTTATGCCCGCATCCGGCTTTTTTCTTATCAATTGGGACAACCCGGCAACAAGGCTCGTGGCAATCCTTTGAACACCCGGGACTTTCTTGGCAACAATTCCCGCTATGGAGGCAAGTACATCGTTATCTATCTTGACGTTTCCATACCTTTCTTCTTCCATTTTAAACCTCCGTTACCCAGAAACTTAATTTTTCGGCAGGACTCCCTTTTCAGCTTCCGATTCAAGGAAATTTTCGAGCCACTTGACGCTGTATCGTCCGCTCAGGAATATCGGGTGCGCAAGTATCTTTCTGTAAAGCGGGATGGTTGTACGGATTCCTTCTATCACAATCTCATCCAACGCCCTGCGCATGCGTTCGATAGCTTCCTGCCTGTTACTTCCGTAAGCAATGAGCTTCATTACAAGGCTGTCGTAATAAGGAGGTATCGCGTAGCCCTCGTGTATATGGGTGTCCACTCTTATACCCGGCCCGCCCGGAAGAACAAGCTTTTCCACCTTCCCGGGAGAAGGCATGAAATTATTGGAAGGATCCTCTGCGTTAATCCTGCACTCTATGGCATGCCCGTTCAGTTTAACTTCCTTTTGCCCTATACCGAGCCGTTCTCCCTGGGCCACGAGTATCTGGCTTTTAACAAGGTCATATCCGGAGACAAGTTCCGTTACCGGATGCTCAACCTGGATCCTTGTATTCATCTCCATGAAATATGGATTACCGTCGGAATCTACGAGAAACTCGATGGTGCCTGCGCTTTTATAATTAATTTTCCTGGCTAACCTGTAAGCATATCTGTAGAGCTTTTTCCGAAGCTTCCAGTCAACAAAGGGAGAAGGGCTTTCCTCTATCAATTTCTGGTGCCTGCGCTGGATTGAACAATCCCTTTCAGGGAAAACAATCACGTTCCCTTTTCTGTCTCCTACAAGCTGTATCTCTATATGCCTCGGCCTCTCGAGAAATTTTTCGAGGTATAGCGCTCCTTCTCCGAAAGAAGACATGGCTTCTTCCTGGCAGGTGTACCACAACTGTTGAAATTCATCAATATTATTGACACGCCTCATACCCCTGCCGCCCCCGCCGGCGCTCGCCTTGATAATAACGGGGAAACCAAGTTTCCTTGCATGGTGAAGACCGTTCTTGTAATCGCTTTCCTCATATCCGGGTATTACCGGCACCCGGAAAGATTTTGCAGTCTTCCTGGCAAGGGCCTTGTCTCCCATGATCTGAATATTCCTGACGGAAGGCCCAATGAAAACTATTCTTGAAGCGCCGCAAATTTCAACAAAGGGAATGTTTTCTGCAAGGAAGCCGTATCCGGGATGAACGGCATCAGCCCTGGTGATCTCTATCGCGCTTACCACTGCGGGAATATTTAGATAGCTTTCCTTTGGGGAAGGAGGTCCTATGCAGATCCTCTCATCGGCAAGCCTTACTGGTATAGAATCCCTGTCAGCTTCTGAAAATCCTATGACTGTCCTTAGCCCCAGTTCACGGCAGCTTCTGATAACCCTTAGAGCGATCTCGCCCCTGTTGGCAATGAATACTTTCTTGAACATTTTCTTGTTAAAGGCCCCTCGCAAGGTGAAAAATCAAAGCTGTATGACGAAAAGAACCTGCCCGTATTCAACAGGCTTTCCGTTCTCAACCAGTATTTCCTTTACTACACCGCTGTGTTCAGATTTGATTTCATTCATAACTTTCATCGCTTCTATGATACAGAGTGTAGCGCCCTTCTTTATACTCGCTCCCAGCTCAACAAAAGAAGGACTCTGCGGGGAAGGCGCCCTGTAGAAAGTTCCAACAAGAGGTGACTTGACATAAATAACGTTTTCCAATTTCTGGGAAGGATGCTTATATTCTTCCAGGATTGCTTCCTGTTTGATTCCGGGAAGAACCTGGTCGGTTTTCCCTGTGGGAACAGGCTGCCAAACATGGCCTTTTTTGCCCATAACAAGGCAAAATTCGCCTTTTCTCACCTCAAGGTACTCCAGGCCGTACTCCTTCATAAAATCAGCGTATATTTTAAGCTCTTCCGTTTTCATCATTTCTCCGGTGGGTTATACTCTCGTAACGTACTCCCCTGTCCTGGTATCCACCTTTACCACGTCGCCCGCTTCCACAAAAAGAGGAGTCTGTATTACAAAGCCCGTCTCAAGCTTCACTTTCTTCTTTCCTCCCTGGACAGTATCTCCCTTGTGACCGGGTTCAGCTTCAATTACCTTTAATTCCACGCTTATGGGCAGTTTTATGTCAAGAATCCTCCCTGCATGAAAAAGACCGGTAACCTCCAGGTTTTCCTTTATGTAATTCTTTGATTCTCCCACTACATCGGCAGGTATGGCAACCTGCTCGTATGTATTATTATCCATGAAGTGATAGCCCTCGCCATCGCTGTAAAGATATGATAATACCACCTCGTCAACATATACCGGGTTGACTTTTACATCCGATCTGAAGGAATCCTCGAGGGTCTTGCCTGTCTTCATGTCCTTTGCCTTGAGACGCACAAGACCCCGCCTTTGCTGCTGGTGTGTATGTACGGCATATATAACAATGTAAATATTACCCTCATACTCAAATATGTTTCCTTCCTTTAAGTCCAGTACGATCATATAGATCTCCCCTCTTTTCCTAACAGCCGTTTAACACAGTAATTGTATAATTCCGGAGATGAAAAATCAAGTTTATTTTTACATTGAGGGTAAAAGAAAAGGCAGCCAGAGTTTGACTGACTGCCTTTTCGTATATCCTTGTCTCTTGCTATCTCTTGCTTATGATGTAATCCAGCGAGTTGTCCAGGTCTTCATCGAACTGCCAGAAGGCGGGAGCAATCTCAATCCACCTGTAATCCATAAGCTTCAGGAGGACTTCCAGCCAGAAAGTCTGCTCGTTGCCTATCATGACTATGCTCGGAGATACCGCCCTGAACCACTGGTTGGATCTCATGCCTCCGTTCATCCTTCCGTTGAAGAAGATGAGACCCGGAGGAACGAGTCCGGGATACACAGAGAGAACATCCGCGGGCTGAACTATTCCGTCTATAGCAACAGAGATGAAGAAGTTCTCATCAGAGGCATAGACGTACAGGTCGCCGGGATTGATATTGACTTCAACAGGATTATAGCCCGAACCGTTCGGGTTACCGTCAAATTCGCCTATCGTACCGTCAAAGGCAAGCATTTCACTTGTTTCAGTGCCGATCACATCAAAAGGCGTGGCGTTATTCCTGTCAAGGATGGAACCTATTGTCTGGAGGCTCACCCTTCCGTCTGCCTGAACAGGCCCGGATAAGAGCATGTCTCCACCGGTTCCATAATCAATATCGTTAAGCGTTCCATTGTCAAACCTTATGTATCCATTCTCTATCCTGACAAGTCCGCCGGGAGCCGTGTTTGTAACTCCAAGTATATCAAGATCTCCCGCAACCTGGGTGTTATTCCTGATCCAGATATCGCCGCTTGTCGTATTCTGGGCCCAGAGAGTTTCACCCTGGGTCTCTATCGCATCTGCTTCTCCAATCCCGTTTACAGCCGAGAGGATTATATCCTGGGCAAGGATATTAAGGTTATCATCATTGTTGTCATATATTGCCCCTCCGGCGGTAACAGATGCATCATCCCCGGCTTCTACATATCCGAGATAGACATCGTTTCCGGCAACCAGTGTAGCATCGTCTCCGGCTATAACCTGGGCACTTTCGCAGATTATGATATCTGTGCCTGCTTCAAGATACACATCATCTCCCGCATCAAGAACGGAATCAAGGCATATCCTTATGTACCCGGTATCTGCAACCACATCTATATCATCGAGCGCCGTAAGGAGAGTATTGATTATATCAACATTGGTAAGAGCGTAGATGTCTATGTCTGAACCTGCATCCGCGTCTACAGTGTTGAGATTCACATACCCGCCCAGGGCGTCAATCGATATATCCATGCCGGCCGTAAGGGTGCTTCTGACAACATCCACGTTCGTACCCGCGGTGATATCCAT
>JAKPNC010000089.1 GCA_029548585.1 bacterium
GCAAAATAGGAAGACTTGTTCTCCTGGATGCGGGTATTGTCATTCTTCACAAAAAGCTTGTTTGAAAAGAAATCGGATATCGAGTCACAGAAGAAGAAAATGAGCACGCCGATTCCAAAAAAGATATACTGGACGATCCTGGCCATGCCCTGGTCATAATTCTCTATCATTCCCCTGAAGCCGTTCTTCTCCATGATTGCGCCCGCGGCGAGAAGCAGAAGGGGAACAGCCGAGGAAAATAAGCCGAAGGTCCTTAATCTGTCCCAGTATTTTTCAGATCCGTCCATCTTTCTCCCGTGAATTATGAAAATGTTCAAAATATGATATAATCAATAAGTTTACAGCATAAGCATCTATTTGTCCAGTTTTGCGAGCCAATCTGACATGGAATATAAAAAAAGAGCTGAAAAAGTCCGGGAAATCCTACGGGAAAACGGGTGCAGAGCACTCCTGACCAGGGACCCGTCCAATATCTTTTACCTTACGGGGATTCTCGAAACCGAAGGATTCCTTCTTCTGGGTGAAAAAAGGCTGAGCCTCTTTGTACCGGGCATGTTTGTCCAGGAGTCTGCGGACAGCCTTCGTTCGGACAGTACCGACGTATACGGAATTGCCGATTTCAAGAAATTCATCTCAAGCTGCAGGAAGGTTGCATTCATCTCCACGGAACTCTCTTACTCCTTTTACGAAACCCTGAGAAAAGACACCGGGGATCTTCTCCACCCCCTGCCGGACATTATACTCCAGGTACGAATGCTTAAAGATCCCGGCGAGATAAGGCTGATAAAGAAAGCCCTGGCCGTCAACAGAAAGGTCTTCGCGGAAATAGGCAAGAACCTCTGCGAGGGAAAAAGGGAAACTGAAATAGCAGGCGAGTTGCATCTCCTTATAAGAAAGCTCGGAGGAAGGAAGGATGCATTCCCCCCGATAGTCGCCTCGGGAAAAAATTCCGCCTACCCCCACCACAAGAGCGGCAGCAGGAGAATAAGAAGGAACCAGCCTGTCATCATAGACGCCGGAACGGACATCGGGGGTTACAAGAGCGACCTCACGAGAACCTTTTTCTGCGGGAAACCCCGGGGAAAGTTCGTAGACATACTCAAACTGCTGAGTGAAACCCTTGAACGTACGGTTGAATTCATCAGGCCGGGAAAAACAGGCAGCGAGATCCATTCCTTTGCGGCAGGCATCCTTGGAAAGAAAAACCTTGACAGGTATTTCATACATTCCATCGGCCACGGAGTGGGCATTGACGTGCACGAGAAACCGACATTGGGTCCAAACAGCCGGGACGTTATTGAAAAAGGCTGCGTGGTTACCGTTGAACCGGGTGTATATATCCCCGGCCTCGGAGGCATACGGCTTGAAGAGATGCTGATCATAGACCGGTAAGAAAACCTAAACAGGTCAAGTCTTTCACATAATAAAGGAGGATTTAAAATGAAGGAAGCAAAGATTAAGGTGATGTCCATAATGGCTCATCAGGATGATTTCGAATTCAGGGCGGCGGGAACCTTTGCGCTGATGAGAAACAAATACGGGGACGATCTCCGTATAAAGTTAATCAACACAAGCCGCGGCGCCACAGGACACCATATAATGGGC
>JAKPNC010000100.1 GCA_029548585.1 bacterium
CCTACACCGTGTGCTGAAAACCCTATCACAAAAGGTATTTTGGAAGGCACATATTGCCCTTCAAACTTTTCCGTTTTTACTTGTACCCCCTTCTCGTTTCTCATTGTCATATTTTGTTCAGTGAGCTGTCCGTTCAGATAAATGTTCATTGCTGAACCGTCAAAAGTGACTATAAGGTGGTGCCAGACATTTTCAGCAAGAGGGGTTCTTGTGGAATTTATCGTGGCCCCGTTGGGCTGGCCCATTTCAAAACTCAGGGTGGTTGGTTGTTCGTACATGGATAATATTCTCCATCCCTGGGAATGTCCCGAAACGGAAAGGATGGAGCCGTTTTTATATTTGCTTGCCGGCAGGATACTGCCCGGTCCCTGCCTGCGGAACCAGATTTCTGCGGTAAACTGTTTATTCTCTATATTGTACGCTTCCCCTTGGTAAAAACCCCTGTCCAAACGTACCGCTTTCTTCTCCGGCCACCTGCCCTCTATAACCTTCAGGTCGTCGAAAACTTCTTTCGTTGCAGGGTCGGTGTAAGGCTTGTATGTGAGATTCTTACCGTTTTTTCCAAGGTCTGCCACCGGACTCTTGCCGTCTTTCACGTCCTCAAAAGTGTAATACCTCATTACGCCCTGATCCTGTTTCAAAGCATCTCTTCTTTTCAGCCATTCCTGGTATCCCCCGCTTTCAGCATGCAGATTCAAAATCAGCGATATCAATACAGCAAATGCCAATTTCGACATTCTCGTCATGGAAACCTCCTGTGGTTGCAAAGAACAAACAAAACCTTTGAGACAGAGATCCTATGATAAATACATAACCCTGAATAGAAACGTAACAGGGCGGTACAAAACACCGGTTTCATTATGACAGGATTATTGTGTTTGTAATCCCGCGCTCTCTGAACGGCGTTTATGTCATTTGACAAACTTGATAGAACCGGCGTTTTCCACGCGCCAGATATAGCTTCCCGTCGCCACCCACGCAAACCAGTCTGCCCGTTTATACGTCCCGATATTGAAAGCAAGCTGCTGCGCATCGGCAATATTGACGCCAATACCGGCAAATGGTATTTTCATCTCGGCAGTCCATGCCTGGCTATTTTCATCCTGTATTGAAACTTTGTATTCCACGGACTGCTCAAGTTTTTTTACAATTGAATTCGGCATGCCGAACATGTTGTTTATCCAGAATTCTCCGGCGTAATTTCCTGTTATTGAATATATGGGTCCCGTTACCATGTCGTCTATCCACCAGCTCCTGCTTTGGGATCCATTCTGGCTTTCTATCGCTATTTCGAATATCGGTACATGTTTCTTGAGACGCGCGGGCATATTCCCCGTATACGGATCTGGATCGTGTTTCAGGGCTATGTAAAGATTGTCTTTGTCATACAGGAGCCATGCGTTACTTTTTGCCCCTTCTGTTTTATTGCCCTGATACTGCTGGCTTATGACCATGGCATTTTTCATGCCAAGGCCGTCCCATTCGTCCTTTTCCAGTTTTCCGTTTATGACAATGGGATTTTTTCTCAACGCGACATTGTAATAGGCAGGCGGACTGACCCTTCTAAGAGGAGCCATCGCGGTTTTGGCAAGTTCTTCAAGAGGTTTCCAGTCAGCCTTGTAGTATTTGCCTATATCCTCTTTTGTCCTGTTTATGGGCCAGCTTGCACGAAATTCATCCTTGTATACGCCTATATCTTCCATCGCCAGGGGTTCGCATCCCGTGATTCCATAAACGGGAGAACCCGGACGGATGTTGAAATTCATCCGGTCTTTATCTATAAAGAGTGGATTGTCGCCGTCCCAGTTGTTCCTTATTATGTTGTCCTCTTTGATACCGCCTGAAATAGAGAGGAAAGCTCCGCCGGTATTGATATTTCTCTCTATGACGTTATTCTGCGCCCATCCCACGGGTTTTTCCCTGAATAACAGGTCTACCAGCTGGGGATACCTGTAACTCCACGGCGGTTGTTTATAGTGAACTTTCTTGAGATATCCTGCAGCCAATGCGGATATCCTGTCCGCCAGGGGTTCTCCGTCAGGCGTATTGAACAGGTACGCCCTGTTTCCCTGTGAGATGCCTCTTATTTCGGCATCTATAAACATATTGTTTTCCAGTCGGTTTTCGGGCTGCGAGTTGGAGATGCCGTTGGGGATTTTGTAAAAGATGTTTTTTCCCATCACGATGCCGCCGTTTATTGCGTCTATGTGTATGGCGTTGAGTCCCTGGTTTGTGTTGGGTGAAGAATGTGTGCTTATGTGGTGGAAGAAGTTGTTCCTTATCACATCCCCCCTGCTCATAAGATACCACGGTTCGCCGTACATGTAGACAGAACCTATTTCTCTTCCTTCGTACGGCACGTCGTGTATTTCGTTAAACTCTATTATGTTGTCATTCGCGTTGAGATAGATTGCCTGCATGGGGCTGTCGTGTATTACATTGTGAGAAACACGTTCTCCTATGCCGTCGATAATGACGGCCTGCCGGTATCCGCCGTCAAATCTGTTAAAACTGTATATGTGGTTGTTGTCAACGACGTGCCCGTCCGGTATGAGTTTTATCCTGTCGCCGCCTCTGAGGGATACACCTCCTTCTCCCATGCCGTGCATATCGCAGCCTATCACTTTGTGTTCCCACCCGCCGTCAACAAAGATTGCCCACTGGCCGGTATTTCGAACGGTGCTTTTTACTATCATGTTGTTCCTGCCGTTTTTTATATCCACGGCGTTGCGGCGGGTAACTTCCATCGTCAATCCCGACAGGACTGTGTTCGAAGCATTGTTCATGACTACCAGCGGGGCGTCCAGCGTGGATACAAGAATCTCTCCGCCGGCTATCCTGTCCGGAGGGTAGAAGTACAACTTGCCTGTATCACTGTCAATATACCATTCTCCCGGCGCATCGAGCTCGCTTAAAAGGTTATAGACGTAGTAAGGGGCATCCATGCCTACCATTACTTTGTAAAGCGGATAAGTGGGATGCCACCTTGTGTCGTTATAGAGAGAAATCGTTTTGTTCTTCGTATCTATGGATTTCAGTTTGACGTGGTCTTTTGCATATACAAAATACCAGAATCCGTGAAGCCATACGTCTTTTTCATCCAGCCATCTTTCGGGTCTGTTCCCGGAATATTTAAATTCACCGTTCTGGTATTTGCCTCTGCCTGTTGCTTCTCCGTCAGGTTTGGATAATCCTGCCACCCTTGCATAACCGGTATTGGGCCAGCGCGCCAGCCACATGGGCTTGCCATTGAAAAAGAGTTCCATGGCGGATGGATTGCCTTTTCCGTATCCACCCCGGTTTGTCAGTTTTCCGTAATCGGTTATCCCCTGCGCCTTCAGATCCGCCACCCATACCTTCTCTTTACTCCCGTCTGGCAGCTTCTTTATTATATCTGGGTCGGCAAGGATCTTGAAACCCGAAATCTGCCTGCCTCCTATAATCCTTGCTTCTTCACCAGGGTAACTGCGGTATACCACGGGAGCCGCAGCTGTGCCGGAATCCTCTTTTCCGAAAACAACGCTTTCGGTGACAAAGTACTTGCCTCCCCTGAGGTATACGACAATGCCTCCTTCCGGCATGCCGTTAGCCTTAATCTTTCTTACCTCCTCCTGCGCTCTCTTGATTGAGGCAAAAGGTTTTCCTTTCGTACCCGGGTTGCTATCGTTTCCGTCAGGGGATATGTATAGCTTCTGCTTTGGTCTGTTCACCCATGCGGCGAGTTTTTCTTGCCTGCTTTTCACTGCTGCCCCGTCTGCCAGTCCGTCTATCTCCTCAAGCCTGTCCCTCAGGTCCAGCCTGTAATCCTCGTGAGGAAGAGCGGAAGACTCCTGTTCCTTCAACAACCTTTCATATATGCTTCTTGCAGATGCGTATTTCTTTTCCAATTTATACGTGTCGCCCGTCTTTAACCCGGCTGTAAATACGTGGTGTTCAAGAGCCCCGTCTGTTTTCGTTACCTGTTCGTACAGTTTTCTTGCATTGGTGTAATGTTTTTGCTCCAGGTATACATCCGCCTCCCTGAACAGCCCGTATATCCGGTAATAAACGGTAAGATTCGGGATTGAAAAAATTTCTTTAAATGTCTTGTGCGCATTCGCGTAATCCTTCTCCAGCCTGTAGCTTTCCGCTGTATTGAAAAGAGCCAGTTCAGTCCCGTAGCCCGGCAGTCCCTTAAGCTTCTCGTATTCCGCCCGGGCATTCTTATAATCCCCCGTCTTAAGGTATGCGTCCGCCTTTGAAAAAACTTCCTGCTCCGATATCGCTCCAGCCTTTTTTATTTCTTCAGCGCTCAGCACCCTGTCGTATATCACCACTTCGTCCACGTCCAGCAGGATGGAAGTCCCGCTCCTGTACCCTATCTTGAAAGGTTCTGTGCCGGGAAAATATTCTCCCGTATACTCGTGGGAAGCTGCCAGCGTACCGTTCACGTAAAGCCTCATATCCCTTCCATCCCATGTGGCCGCAAGGTAATGCCACATTTTGTCGGTATACATCTTTTCGCTGGTCGCCCTTATGTTGTTCTTTTCTATACCGATGTCGAAGGACATCCACTGGGTGGGCGTATATCCGGTCTCTATTCTCCAGCCCGCGCCCCATCCGGGGGGTGAAGATATGATGAATCCGCGTTCGCTCGGATAGGGATTAAGGCTGCCCACGCCGTTTTTCCGGAACCATATTTCCACCGTGAACTGCTTGTTCTTTATGTCCGCCGGAAGCCCCTGGTACCATCCCCTGTTCAGCCTGACGGCTTTCTTTGCGGGCCACCTGCCCTCTGTGACCTGAAGGTCGTCGAATACCTCGCCTGTTTTCAAGTCCTTGTATGGGACAAAAGTCAGATCCGCCCCGCTGCCGCCGAGATCTTTCACTATGCTTTTGCTGTCTTTGACATCCTCGAAAGTGTAATATCTCACAACGCTCTTATCCTGTTTCAAAGCATCTCTTCTTTTCAGCCATTCCTGGTATCCCCCGCTTTCAGCATGCAGGTTCAAAATCAGCGATATCAATACAGCAAATGCAAAGCCTGATGTTTTCGTCATGAAACCTCCCGTGACTGCAAACAACAAACAAAACCGCTGAGGCTGAAATCTTGAATCCTTACAGGGTAAACAGAAGTGTTTCAGGATGACAATCTTCTGCTGTTATACGAACATGGCGCTGCCTGAAGATTCTCCCGCATGATTTCTTGTATCAAGATTTTTTTCAACATACTTAGCCAGTAAGTCGACTTCAATATTGAGCATGTCTCCCGGTCTCCTGTACTTGAGATTCGTATTTTCCATTGTAAAAGGCACCAGGAAAATTTTCACTTCTCTGACATTGAATTCCGCTATGGTCAGGGAAATGCCTTCTACGCCTATGGAACCTCTCTTTGCTGTGTATTTTTCGAACTGCATGGGTATATCAAAAGAAAGAATTATAGAACCTCCCCTGCTGTCGAGATTTCTTAATTTTGACATAAAATCGATGTGGCCAGTCAGGAAATGACCACCTATTTTATCACCCATTTTAAGAGCGCTTTCAAGATTCACATGCTCGCCTGTTCTTATGAGACCGAGATTTGTTTCTCTTTGAGTCTGCGTGCTGAGAGATGCCTGGAAAATATCTCCGGATACTTTTTCTGCGGTAAGACATACCCCGTTGACAGAGATGCTGTCGCCCTCTTTTATCTCTTCAGCCATTTTAGGGCACATGATTTCACAGACGGAAAAGCCTCCATGTTCCGACATCCTTTTTACTTTTCCGACCTCTTCCACTATTCCTGAAAACATGGTATGCCTCTTATCATTATGTCCTGCCCGAACATCTTCGTTTCCTTTATTTTGACTTCGGCAGATCCAGCCATCTTCTCCTTGTCCGCCCCCCCGATTGAAGGTATTGCCCGTGAGCTTCCAAGGATCCTGTTGCCGAAGAAGATGATGGTTTCGTCGGCGGCTTTCTCTTCCCAGAACCGGGTCAGTGTTACACTGCCCCCTTCCACAAAAAGAATGCCCACGTTTCTTTCGTAGAGGCATTCAAGTATCTCCACTGCGCTGAAAAACCTTTCATGCGTCTTCAGGATGATGATTTCGCATCTTTCCTTCTTCCTGAAGGCGGATATCTTTTCGGCCGGAGCCCTGTCAGATGTCATTATTATCACTTCAGAGCGGGGGTCGTTCCAGAGGTTTCCTTCGAACGGGATTTTCAGCTCCGGGTCAAGTATTACTTTCCGGTATTTTTTGCGGGAGGCCATCTGAGCGGGGAGGGAAGAAGGAAAAGCGTAGTCCAGGTGAGGATTGTCGTTCAGTACCGTTCTTATTCCCACTGAGATGGCGTCTGTCTCAAAACGAAGCTTTTTTACATACTCCCGGGATTCCTGCCCGGTAATCCACATTGAGTCCCCGGTAAAGGTGGCCGTTTTCCCGTCGAGAGTCTGTGCCCATTTGAGTATCACGTAAGGCCTCTTTTTCTCTATGTTGACAAGGTATGTCCTGTTGAGATCCATGGCTTCCCTTTCCATGAATCCCAGTCTTACCTTTATGCCGTTTTTCTCGAGCTCTTCGAATCCCCTGCCGTTTACCCTCGGGTTAGGGTCCTTCATGGGGCATATGACTTCCTTTATTCCTGCTTCTATTATGGCTTTTGTGCAGGGAGGGGTTTTCCCGTAGTGGCAGCATGGCTCGAGGTTGACGTACAATGAAGCCCCCTTTGCCTTCTGTCCCGCTTTTTCCAGGGCTTCTATCTCGGCATGGGCCATGCCGTATGCCCTGTGGAAGCCTTCTCCGAGGATCCTGCCTCCTTTTGCGACGACGGCTCCGACGAGGGGATTGGGGCTCACAAGCCCCTTTCCGTTTTCCGCCAGTTTCAAGGCTGTTTTAACGAGGTTTTCGCTGTGGGCCATTAAGGTCCCTACCCTCCTATCTCGATAACGCACTTGAGAGCTTCTCCTTTTTTTACCATGGAGATACCCTCGGTTATCCTTTCAAGTGGAAGCAGCCTGGTGATGAACTTGCCCGCGTCTATCTTGTGGCTGGCAATCAATTCTGCGGCCCTGATATAATCCTTCCTGTTTGATGCGAAGGCGCCGAATACGGACAACTCCTTGTAGTGTATGATGTTGGAGTCAATGTTTATGAACGAATCATCCTTGGGCAACCCTCCGAAAAGGCTTATTCTTCCCTTTGAGCCGAGCAGTTCAAGTCCTTCAATCTGTGCCTTCTTTGCGGGACAGGCGGTTATCACCACGTCTGCGCCGTACCCGCCTGTAAGTTTCATCACTTCTTCCTTAACGCTTGTCTTCGATGGATCAAGGAGGATGAGCCCGTCAAACTGCCTGCCGAATTTCTCGAGCCTGTCGAAGGCGGGATCTGAGATAATGACCCTTTCAGCCCCCGATGCCTGTGCGAGGACAGCGTGGAAAAGTCCTATCGGACCTCCCCCGTATATCACGACCGTATCCCCGGGCCCTACATGGAGGTAGCTCTGCCCGTTGATGGCGCAGGAAAGCGCCTCTATGAGCGCGCCTTCCTTCATTGAGATATTTTCGGGCAGTTTGAGCAGGGCTTTCTGCCGGATCCCTGCCGCAGGCATCACAACGTATTCTGCATACCCCCCGGGATAGAAATACCCTATGGCTTTTGTGTCGGGGCACAGGT
>JAKPNC010000101.1 GCA_029548585.1 bacterium
TTTCCGCCATATTCAAAAGGGCCACTTCCCTGGCATACTCTACGGATTCCATGCTTTTCAACCTTTCGTATTGCCTGCGGGCCCCGCTGTAATCGCCTGATATGAGAAGCTTCTCCGCGGCAGCCAGTATTTCCGGCATCACTCCCTGTGAAGCAATGGCCAATTTCCTTATTTCGCCCAATTTCAGGGCCCTGTTGAAAAAAGCTATTTCATCCATATCAAGGACCACATTGCCGGCAGGTCCCCCGTCATTGCCTATCACGAGAAAATCGCCGGAAGATGAAGGAGTGTATGGCCCGGAATACTCGTATTTCCCGGCCAGCACACCGTTAAGGTATATCTGCATTTGACCGCCGTCCCATGCAGCGGCAAAGTGATGCCACAAATTGTCGGGAACAGATATGTCGCTTGTAACCCTGTAACTGCCTCCGGGATGTCCCAACCCGAACCTTATCGTGTTGACCTTATCGTAGGACGTGGCAATCCCCCAGCCCCGTTCCCATCCGTCAACGCAGACAAGATTGCCCCCCTGGCCTCCACCCGAAGAAGGGATACTGCCGGGGCCCTGCCTGCGGAACCACACGCTCACTGTAAAGGAATTGCCTTTTATATCAAGCGCAGGGCCGCGGTAACATCCACCGTCAAGCCTGACCGCCTTCTTTCCTTCAACCCTTCCGTCTACTACCTTCAGATCTTCAAAAGACCTGTCACCTTCCTTGTAAGGTACGAAAAGAAGATCCGCCCCGCTGTTTTTAAGGTCCTTCACGATGCTGTTTTTATCCTTTACATTTTCAAAAGTGTAATACCTTGTCACTGCGGGATCCTGCCTGAGAGACTCCCTGCCTGAAAACCATTTTCTGTAACCTTCTCCTTCCGGATAAAGGAAAGATGAGGTAAAAAACAGAATGACCGCAACATATTTCAATCTTCCCATGAATTTCCCCCTATTGAACAAGGCCGTTCTGCAAAATTCAGCTATGCTTTGAGTAGTGTTTCTATAAGTCTTTCAATGGTTTATAAGTGTTTGTAGCCATCCCTCCCACTCTGTCACCCCGGGATGTTTCTGCTCAGGACATCCCCTTCCCCGGGGGTAAGGAAAAGCAACCTTGTGGCTTGTATGAGGTTGCAGGTTCCATGCTGCCAGTAACGCTTCCGGCCGCTTCTCTGAAAGCAATGGACATAAAGGACGCTAAAATAAAATCATGAAACAGACACCTCTGGCGTTTCCTGACATTGAGCCTCCGTTATATCAGGTCAATAAACATTTTAATTTACGCCTCTGATTCTAATTGTATATGTAAAGAATCCTCTGCTCTATCTCCCGTTTCAGAGAATCATCGATCCCTTCCATCTTGAGTATCTTCCTGTATTCCTCTCTTGCCCGCGAATATTCCTGCTGGGCCCTGTAAGTCTCGGCTATGTTCCTTTGGGCTTCTGCCCTTTCGGCAAGGCCTGCCCCGTCTATTCCCAGAACCCTTAAATACTCTTTTCTCGCATCTTCATATTTCTGCTCTATTGAGAAGGCCTCTCCTGCAAGAAAGGCGGCCTGCGCCTTTTCGCCGGAAGGGGCATCCTGCATCCTCAAAACTGCGATGCACTCATCCCTTGCCTTTTGATATTCATTCCGCGCAAGGTGTATGTTCCCCATCTCTATGCGGACAACTGCCTTTTGTCTTCCCGTAATAACCCCGGATGAGAGCGCCTTTTCAAATTCTTTACCAGCCTCATCATATGATCTTTCGAAAATGAGCGTACGTCCTTTTCTCATATGGGTGGCCGGTACGTTTTCGCCTATTTTGGACTCTATACTCTTTATGATGCTTTCAGAAATTCTGGTTGCCCCGCCGCATTCAAGGCAGGGGACGTAGAAAGATATTGCCTGGTCTTTCTTGCCCTCGGCCCAATAACTGTCCCCGGTAAGCCTTAACATATCAGCCCGTGTTTCAGCGACCTGGCTTGAGGCCCAGTCAGGAACCCCGGTCTCCGCCCATACGGCCATACGCCTGTAATTCTCCCTTTCCTTCTCGTAGTTGCCTTCTTTCCTGTACATTTCCCCTGCCCTGATAAAGGAATTCCGTTTATTCCTGAAAAATAAAGAGTCGGAAGCAATGATCTCTTCGTGAACCTTCAGAGATTCCTCAAACTTTCCTTCGGACTCGTAGGTTGAGGCAATTACCGCAAGAAGTTCAACCCTGCTGTAAGGGTTTACATCATCCACGTTAAGGGCGCGAATGTACGACTCTCTCGCCTTTTCGTAATCCTTCTCCCTGGCGTAAAAGTCGCCAATCTTCCTGTTTGCGTCAAACCTGTTCACGAAGGTGGTTGCCTCCATTGAAAGGATCCTTTCATATGCATCCCTTGCTTTCCCGTAATCCTTCCCGTTGGCATGTATCTCTCCTATCCTGAACTGGGCAGAAACCCTTTCAAGTGGAGTCGACTCTTTCATCCTTTGAACGTTTTCAAGTGCGGCAACGGCCTTACCGGGGTTCTTTTCCTTCACATAGGTGTCAGCTAACCTGAAAGCCGCAACAATTCTCAGGGAGTCTTCCGCCTTTTCATCCTTAACTATCTTTTCAAGGACATCCCTCTCTCCGGTGTAATCTTTCAATTCCGAATAAGCCTCGGCTTTCTTGAAAAGAAAACCTGCCCTGGCCTTATCGTCAGGATTCTCCGTGTCAAGAATTACACTGTATGTCTCAATCGCTTTCATGTACTCCTTTGCCTTTAAGTGGCTTTCAGCAATCTTCCCGAGCGCCCCGATTCTCTCTTCGGTGGTTTTGGATAAACCGAGCGCCGCCCTGAAATCTTCTATGGCCGCAACGTAATCACCCTGGTCAATTTTCTTTTTCCCCTCATTGAAAGCATCTTCGTAATTGAGCCAGGAAGATGTCCGTTTGTGAATTATTTCAACCTCGTCAAAAGAGGCGCCTGTATCGCTGAACAAAGCAAGTATCACGGCATTTACCCTCTGGCCGCCGGGACTTTTTTCCGGTATCTTTATAATTCCGGACTCTTTCTTCCATTCCGGGCCGGTTTTTACGGTAAAGAGAGAGGAGCCTGTAAACCTGTTACCCTTTCCTTCATCCCTGTAATAGAAGTAGAGTGTGGCCCCTGCAGGCTTTTGCCTGGGATCTTTAACGTAAAAGCTTACAGTAATATCGTCACCGGCCGTTACGTCGATATGCTTACTGTGCATGAAATGGCCCTTCAGATATATGGAATTTTTGCCTGAGAAGGAAAAGTTTTCGCCGCTCAAAATCCTGTATTCCCCGTTTTTGAAAGCGCCTTGGTTGGGAACCCAGCCCTCAGGTAAAACGAGAGGTTCTTCAAATTTCCATCCGGCCTTCCTGAGCCCTTCGGCGAAACCCTCCTTTTCTTCAACAACCCTGACCTTCTCAAAACCTGGGTTTGCCAGCTGGCCTCTTGCGCATACCGGCACGAGAAGAAAGAAAGCAGCAGAAACCATTATCCTGCCTTTGATGCCTGCCATGTCAAACCTCCATTTATTAACAAACCGCGTGAAAGAAAGAGAAAAAAATGAAACCGTTTTTTTTTGACGGGTTGAAGTATCATATCCTCCCCCGTGCCTCTCCATTAAACATATCAAGCCTACCTGGAGAATTTCAGGATTCCGCCATTATCCAGGCGCCATGCGGATCCACCCGTGAAGACCCAGGCGAGCCATCCTCCCCTCTTGGCTGCGCCCACATTAAACCTCACGGAATCCTGTTTCGCAGGATTTATATTCAGGGCAGCGAGAGGTATCTTCCACTCGGCCGTCCAGTGACAATCTTCACTGTTGACCACGAAAGCCTTGAACTCTGTTTTCTTTTTGAGGTATTCAAGTATCCTGCCGGGCATAAGAAAATTGTTAGGGATCTCGAGGCGCCCGTCGGAATAGCCGGAAAAAATGTAAACCGGCCCTGTTTTTATACTTCTCTGCCACCACCAGGTATTTTCATCGTGGAGCCCCTCTATCGATATCTCGCTGATAAGGGACGGATACTTTTCTTTTTCGTTCATACCAGGTCTGAAAGGATTGGGGGTGTTTTCAATGGCTACGTAGAGGTATTTATCATCGTAGGTTATCCATGCATAGCTCCTGTCACCCTTGCGCCTTTCTTCAGACAGGGGATAAATTATATCCTCTATGACAACGGCCTTGCTCCTGTCGAGACCTTCCCATTCCCCCTTTTCGAGTTTTCCGTCAATAGAAACCGGAGAAATCCTTCTCCGGGCATCATGAAAGACAGGCTTATTGACAAAAGGAAGCGGGTCAAAGCTTACAGTTGAAGACGGAAGTGATGAAAGTTTCTCTGGCTTGTAATATTTGCCAGCCGGGGACCGTTTAACGGGCCAGCTTGCGCGCAGGGGATCTTCATACAACCCTATCTTCCCGAAAGGTATGGTGTCGAATCCCGTTTTCCCGTAGACCGGAGAACCGGTCCTTATGGAAAAATCCAATGCTTCAGGATTTACAAACACGGGGTCTGTGCCATCCAGATTATTCCTGACAACGTATGTCTCCAGGATCTCCTGATTTGACTGGAAAACCGCATACTCTTTCAAAAATTCCCCCCCTGTATTTATGTTGCGCTCGTTTAAGGCATTTCTCGGAAGTCCAACGTTCTTGTAACTTGTTATATTTCGCAACTGCGGATACCTGCTTGCCCAGGGTGGCCTGTTATGCCTGATCATCGAAAGCATATTGTCTTCCCATCTTTTCCTTGATATTACGTTATTCAATATGCTGGACCTGTCGCCCTGGAGAACGCTAAGCCGATTCTCAATAAATACGTTGTTCTCCAGCCTCGAATCGGCCCCGTGGGTAAAAACGGCTGTGCCGGTACAGCGACACAGTATGTTGCCTACCATGGTGACCCCTGCGTTCAATGCGTCTATATATATACAGTTTATCCCAGGATTAACGTAGGGAACCGCTGACGAATGTTCCGTAACATGGTGAATAAAGTTGTATCTCAAAACGATTCCCCTGTTCAAAAGATACCTCGGCTCGCCGTAAAGGTATATTGCGCCGGCATCTTTGGCTTCATGTACCACGTCGTATATCTCGTTGTACTCTATTACATGGTTGTTACGATCCATGGAGATCGCCTGGTGGGGGCTGTCAGAAATAAGGTTGTGAGAAATCCTCTGTCCCACGCCGTCTATCCAGACAGCCGGCCTGTATCCGCCATCAAACCTGTTGAAATGGTGGATATGGTTATTCTCAACACAGTGTCCGGCAGGAATAAGGTTCTCCCTGGAACCGCCATCAACACGGACACCTCCCTCTCCTGTGTTGTATATATCGCACCCGACAACGCTGTTCCTCCAGCCCCCTGAGATATTTATTCCGTCCTGCCCTGTATTCCTTATAGTGCATCCGGCTATCATAACGTCTCTGCATCCGTTGACCTGGACAGCATTTCTCCTGGTGGCTTCCATGGTAAGGTTGTAAAGAACGATGTTAGATGAGCCTTTCATCGTCACTATGGGGCCATTTAAGACTGAAGCAATAACTTCCGCTCCCTTTATATCTGCGGGAGGAGAAAAGTAGAGTTTCCCGGCATCCCTGTCCACGTAAAATTCTCCGGGCGCAGAAAGCTCCCCCAGTATGTTGTAGAAAAAGTATGGCACATCCTTCCTGACGGGCATATCGTAACGGGACCATGCGCTGATATGGTGCCTGATGTCAGGTCCAAGGTTGACTATGCGTTTCTCTGAGTCTATGCTCAATACAGGGGTGTGTATCCTGTCCCAGGGCTGCATGAAGTATCCGAGCGCCCAGATATCCTTCTCTTCCTTCCACCTGCCCGGCCTGTCGCCCGAGTATTTAAACTTTCCCTTCTGGTAAGCATAAGCCCCGGTCCCGCCGTCTCCCCCGGGATTGACAAAATCATGGACAAGGAGCCATCCATCTTTCGGCCACCTGGCCAGTCTCATCGGTTCGGAGTTGAAAAATAACTCCAGCGCCGCCGGCCTTGAACCTCCCGATCCCCTGTTTACAAGCCTGCCGAAATCATTTATGCCAGACTGCCTTAGGTCCGCCACCATGATTCTGCCCCTCGATTCTGCGGGAAGCCTCGAAATGATTTTCGGGTCTGAAACGGGATTAAAATTGGAAACCGGCTTTCCACCGATAAGCCTTGCTTCTTCTCCGGGGTAACCCCGGTATACCACGGGAGAACCGTCTGAACCGGAATCTTCATTTCCAAAAGTAATGGTATCCCCGAGAAAATAATTGCCTCCCCTGAGAAAAACGGTTACGCCCCCGGGTGGTATCCCCCGGCCTGAATTCATCTGCCTGACATAATCCCTGGCACGAATTATCGTAGCAAAAGGTTTTTCAAGCGTGCCTGGATTATCGTCTTTCCCCGAAGGAGACACGTATATCTTCCGGCCGGGTTTTTCTACAAGCTCAGCCCTTCTCACCTGAATGCTTTTTTCTTCGCTCCCGTCGGGAAGTCCGTCTATGGAGTATAGCCTGTCGGTGATATCCAGCCTGTATTCCTCGTGGGGATAGGATGAGGTATCCTGCTCCTTAAGGAGAAGGTTGTATATATCGCGCGCCTTCTGGTATTTTCTTTCCATCCGGTAAGAATCCCCCGCAAGAAGCCTCGCCTTAAAAAGATGGTGTGGAAGAGCTTCCTTTACCCCGGGCACCTGGCTATAAAGCCTGCGCGCACCGCCATAATTCCCCTCTTCGATGAATGTTTCAGCCTGCCTGAAGAGCGCATATATCCGGTAGTAGTCGGAGAGTCCATCGAGGGAGTATATTTCACCATAAACCTTGTGACAGGACCTGTAATCCTTTTCAAGCCGGAAACTCTCGGCGATATTGAAGAGGGCCATTTCTGCCGCAGATTCCACGGACTTCATCTTCTTAAGCTTCTCATATTCAAGGCGGGCTCCCCTGAAATCACCCCCCATAATGCATCTGTCAGCCGCTCTGAAAACAGCATTTGCGGGACTTGAGCCTGCCCGTGCCAGGACTCTTATCTCGTCCGAAGAGAGTGGCTCGTTGTATAAAACAGCCTCGTCCATGTCAAGAACCAGCGAGCCCGTTGAATCCCCCGCATTGCCCAGCCTCAAAACATCTTCCTTGCGCCCGGGGACGTAACTGCCGTTGAATTCCTTCCTGCCTACCGTTATGCCGTTAAAATATATCAGCATCTCTTTACCATCCCATGTTGCGGCAAGGTGGTGCCACACATTGTCCGGTATAGATACGTTGCTCACCGCCATTTCACTGCCGCCCGGCTGCCCCAGGCAGAAACGGATGGTATTAAAGCTATCGTAGACAGTGGCTATGCGCCAGCCCCTGTCCCATCCTGCCACCGACACCAGCGCCCCTTCTTCCACCATGCTTGCCGCGGCCAGTCCGCCGGGTCCCTGCCTGCGGAACCAGCATGAGAATGTAAACCTTTTATTCTCAGGGTTGAAACCTATTCCCTCGTACCTTCCCATGTTCAGCCTGACGGCCTTCTTGCCTTCAAACCTTCCTTCCACAACCGCCAGATCGTCTGAAACTTTGTCTCCTTCACGGGGGGGTGAGTACACAAGGTCCGCCCCGCTTCCTTTCACTTCCTCAACGACACTTCT
The DNA here is from genome assembly GCA_029548585.1 of bacterium. Classification (GTDB taxonomy): domain Bacteria; phylum Ratteibacteria; class UBA8468; order B48-G9; family JAFGKM01; genus JALNXB01. The sequence continues at coordinate 7,606 of JAKPNC010000101.1, forward strand.
GCCGTCCTTTACGTTCTCAAAGGTATAATACCTTGTAACCCTCGAATCCCGTATTATGGATTCCCTCTGGTTCAGCCACCTTGAATACCCGTTCTCCTGGCCTTTAAGACCACTGACCATCAAAGTCAAAAAAAACAAGAAAAAGATTCCTCTCTTCATATATATTGGCCCTCCCTGAAAAAGAAACGGTTCCGCCAAACATACCTATGTTTTTATCTGATTTTTCTCCCTCTCCCGTGAAATACCCCTTGCCCACATCTCCCATACATCAGGCTATCACTAACTCATATCTCTCCTCCCTGAGGAGAGGGTGAAGAGAAAGAAGTATATATTCCCCCTCTTGCGCCACTTATACTTTGGCAGACTGCTCCAGGGAAAAGAACCTCTTAATATGGCGATCCATAGATAAAAATTTTTATTTCTTTCCGGCTTCGGCAAAAAAACCTTTTAATGCCGCTTGTATTGATTTTTTTTACCTGCCTCCTCACGACTCTCCGGAATCAACTAACCTTCAATTCGTGCCTGCCCGGCTTCAACCTGTACACCCGTTTCTGATCAGGTATCTTTATGCCTTCGGAACATACATCAAGGAGAAACTCCTCTTCATTCTCCACTTTCACAATCCTGCCAGGCTTGCTTATATCGAGAGCTTCAGCCGTCAGGGCTATCTTCTGCCCGTTGAAACCGAGGTTTTTTATGGCATGCCTGCCCTTTTCAGAGATATTCCAGGATACCATATTTTTGCGGGCATTGTAATCCAGCCCGATTACAAATTCTATCAGCATGGATATGGGAACGAGCCCCGTGCATCCAACGTTGTTGGGTCTCACAACCCCTCCCCTCGCAGAAGATGCGGGCCTGTAATATTCAGGGGAATAGGCCTCCCATATATTGCCCCAGGCGGGATCGTTCCAAACCTTTTCAACCGTTGACAGGTGCCTGACTGCGACTTCTCTTGCTAGGTACTTCATACCGCATCTCTTTAATCCGGATGCGACCATGTAATCCATGTTGGACCAGACGCTTCCGCAGTGGTAATTCCCCATTGGATCATAGTTAGGGTCGTCTCTTGAAAGCCCGGGCACAGGATTCATCGTCCAGAATTCTCCCGGATCAAGAAGGTGCTCTGTCATTTTTCTCTGTTTCCATGTGTCCGAATCTGCCGCGCCGCAAAGCAGGGACCAGAAAGAAGCCACTGTTTTGTGGTTGAGGTAATAATCGCACGTCTCGCTTGACTTGTAATTGAGATCATAGTAAAAACCGTACCTGGCACACCAGTGTCTTCTGTTTATCAGGCCTGCAAGTTCACTGTATTCTGCTGAAAACCTTTCTGCTGTCTGACTGTCTCCGAGAAATTCTGCCATTTTGGAAATGTGCATAGCGCTCAGGGCCTGCTGGCAGGCAAGGTCCACAAAACATATATCGCTGCCGTCCTGGTTGAGAGACGGGTACCCTCCCCTGGGAGAGTTGTCCAATCCCGACGAACCGCTGTCCTCATACCAGTAAAGTCCGTTGGGACGCCTGCGGTTTCTTTTTATCCAGTCGAAATATTTAACCAGCACGGGCACTACTTTCTCAAACCTCGATGAATCCCCGCTCAGGTTATAATATTCCCACTCTGTCCATGCAAATATCGGCATCATTATACGGCCAGGATAAGCCTCCCTCTCCGGTTCGGGAGTGTACGCCATGGATATGTATCCGTCCTCTCTCTGGAGGCGGTAGAAATTATCCAGGTCAGTGATTGAAGGGAGGGTCCCTCCCGAGTACCTGGTAAAGAAAACCATGAAATTGGAATCGCATACCCAGATATTGGCGCTGTCGTTGAGTGCGCCCATGTACGGCTTCCAGCCGGGAGTTGACGGGTGGCGTACATTCTTGAAAGCCATGCGCCATGCGCTCTTGTACATATCCTCCCATTCGGGATGCTTTTCAAGTTCTACGGAAGGCAATGCTTTTTCGTCGTACACATATTCCATGAAAAACCTCCACAGGCTTATTCATTCCCCTTTTTTATTTTGTATTTGTGACATTTGGCGGCCTGAGCTTCCAACCGGCCGTGCAACTCTCCCACACGGGCACGCCGCGCCCGGCCATTTAAAAACTCTGAGTTAAGCCGGGAGGGCTCCCTTGGAGACAGGTAAAAATTCTGGCAGGGGAAATCTGTCACTCTGGCCGTCCCTGGAAACAAGAGCAGGACGGTATAACTGTTCCTTAAGGCATCGCAAAGAAGGTTATTTTTCATCAGCAGGTATTTTAAAATGTAAACAGATATTTACCTGAATAAAAAAAAGAAAAAAGGATGATATGGAAAAACTCTGCCGGTTTCATGAAGATCCTTTATCAAAGTTTGAGCCGTGAAGGACTTTCGTTCTCCACGGCTCAAACTATTCCCGGATCAGGGGACTATAAGCCTTTCAATTGTGAAATCATGGTGCGCAATCCACCACATGTCGGCCGGAACCTCTCCGGTATTGCCTTCTGCCTTAAGCGCGTCCTGCAATCCGACGGGATTAAGGGATTCCACGTGGCCGTCCCAGAAAAGAATGTTGCACATCTTGTTATGCCTGAAATGGGACAGGCCGTTATATTCACTCTTCTTTCCCGACCATAACCCATCGTAACTGAACTGCATCCTCATGTATGGTTTGTTTGCCCAGTATGCCACATTTACATTGGGACTCAAAACCGTATCGCTTAAAACAGGAAACCTTGCCGAATTCTTAATCTTGTCAACCTTCCAGTATGTCGTGCCGTTAACATCCCTCGTCCTTACCCAGTAGGGAGTCGCGCCCCGAAAACCGTAGGTTGCGTTCGGCTTGCTGGAATCGTAGGCATACGGGGGAAAACCGGGACATACGATTATATCTCTCTTGTAATACGTTGGAATGAGAGAAGCCGATTTCCATCCGGACCTGTAAAAATACCCCAGCCAGTCCTGCGAATACATATGGAACGCCAACCCGAGCTGTTTCATGTTATTCATACATAACGCGCTCTTCGCCTTTGCCCGTGCCTTGCCGAGAGCAGGTAAAAGCATGGCGGCAAGTATCGCGATTATGGCTATTACCACCAGCAGTTCTATCAGGGTAAAACCCGTCTTTTTTTTCCCCATCTTCTTTCACCTCTCTAAAATTAAATACCACGTCATTATTCTGACAAATCAGTATGTGCTGTTAAGATCTCTGAGGGATGTCACATACCCGGTGCCTTGACCGGAATTGGGCACTGCCTCGACAGGCACAAAATACCGATTAAGAAAAACCCCGGGTGCTACCGCAGTTGGCGACTTGTAGCTCGCAGCCCATTTCGCGTTGCCACCGACATACAGTACATTTACCCCGGCAATGCCATGGTTGTCATAATCCAAAAGCCGCCTGCTTGCACCACTGGCATAAGACCAGACATTTGCATCATTGGGATTTGGTGCAACATAGGCTTTCTTGTCGGCCATGATAGCGGTATCTGCATGCGTCTGAAGGTTGAGATTCAGAGCGTAAGCGTACGAACACGTCCCGATAGGAACCGAACCCCTGGTAGCCCAGAGATACCCTATGGGAGATACTTCGTCTCTCGAACTCGGGCATATGAAAAGATTGTTGTCCGTAACATAACGCGTGGATTCATATTCGGGGTCGGGATCTCCACCAGGAGCGAGGGGGACAAGCTGTCCAGTCAGCAATGCAAGGGATATGTTGGGAATGGAATCGGCGGTTGCGTGGTCGTGGTAGGGAAACCAGCCGCCCCAATCCTGCGCGTACATGTTAAGAGTCAGACCCAGCTGTTTCAGGTTGGTAATGCATACCCCTCTCCTTGCCTGTTCCCTTGCCCTTGCCAGGGCGGGCAGAAGCATGGCAGCCAGTATCGCTATTATAGCTACTACTACGAGAAGTTCTATCAATGTGAAACCTTTTCTCTTTTCCATTTTTTCACCTCCTTTCTTGACAGATGCCTATGAAAGATCAATAAGAGACGTAACACGGGAAATCACACATACAACTAATACCATAATATCAAAATACTTCAATTTTGTCAAGGGGGGGAGGCTCAAGGGCTCTTTATAGAAATATTAATGAAGCAATTTAAAGCCTTTACATCCTGGTAGAAAACCTGTATAATATTAATGGTGGAGAAAATGTTAATGCGCGACACAAGAACATTTGAGGTTTCAAAACAAGGGGGCTTCGCAAGAGAGAGGCTGCCCTTTTTTTATTTTTGATTCAATGCTCTTTGAAAACCGTACCATAATACATAATATAGCCATTCTAAAAATCCCATAGAGATGACGTCAAAGACTTTTTTGCGCTTACATCCTGTTTCGTTACGGCCACTCCTATTTATTCCTGCCCATATAAAAATGGAAGCCTGAAGGCAATTTAAGAATCTCATCCCAGGTGAAGAGCGGCAGTCTCTTTCATCCTTGAACGCTTCTTACTTGTGGAGCGGCCGATTCAAATACAGGAGAAGATCCTTTTTGATATTTCACAGTCATAAAAAGATTCTTTCTTCTCGATACAGGAAGAAAATAAGGGCAAAGGTCAAAAAGACAGGCATGGGAATAAAACTGGATCAAATCTATTTTGTCATTGATTTTTTACTTTTGGCATATGCATAATTAAAACGCGGGCAAGTCAATGGCAATCCACGCATGAAATATGGCAAAGGTATACATTTTTCGCTTTCTCTAAATAGTATGCTTGCGCACTGAAGTCAACTGTGCCACTTTTAACCAACGGCCTTAAAACATCATTCGTGAAACTATCCATAATGCGTAGCTCCTGCGGGCACAACCCGCAGTTTCCCTCCTTCGCGGACAAGTCTGCGGAGGCGGGTGAACCGGACACATAAGGTAACAGGTAAAGGGAGGTGAGAGAAGATGCCGAGACTTATCCTTGATTTCGCAGATAACGCTGTCATAGAAAAGATATATGAAGCCAGGAGGAGAAACAGAGGAAGAGTATCTGATATTGATGTCAATTATTGCACTATTGAAGATGATGACGAAGTTCTTCCATTGAATAAGAATTTCGAGGAGAGGCTGAGTAAGGGATTCAGGATCCTGGACATGGCAAAAAACGGTTATCCTGCAGATGGCTGATCCTGAGTACCGGCAAAAGGGGAAAAATTGAGCCACTGGGAAGGATATTCCAGTATGACTTCTTCTATGGCCCTGGCTCCTCCTTCAAAAAGGATGTTTATCTTTTCCTCCTCTGACATGGAGGAGTGGGGCAGGGATATTCTCCTGAAAAAGAAGCGGTAGCCGTTTTTTTCCATCATGAAGAAGCCAGCGGTGAAAAAAGCGCCCATTTTAACGGCAAGCGTGGCGGGTCCCCTGGGAAGAAGGGCGTCAACCCCCAGGAATTCCGTCTTTATGCCTTTTTCCGTGAATGCCTTATCCCCGAGCACGGCAAGAACCCTGTTCTCCCTGAGAGCCTTCAGCAGACCCCTTGGATTTGAACCTGTCAGGAGAACATCCACACCCTTGCTGTTTCTTCTTTCCCTGTATATCTTTGTGACAGCCGGACTCAGATAGGGGATGGCCACTGCGGTGACTTTATATCCAAGAATGGAAGCCGCGATGCCTGCAAGTTCCCAGTTCCCCACGTGGGCGGTAAGGGCCACGACCCCCCTGCCGCAGGAGAACCCTTCGTCGAGAAGGTCAATTCCTTCAACAACGACCTTTTTCCTGACGCTCTCTATGTTCCACCTTGGAACGTTAAAGAAATCCACAAGGTACCTGCTGAAGTTATTGTAAGTCTCTCTGACGGTCCGGGCAAGGTCTTTTTCCGTGTAGGGGATTCCTTTTTTCTTCCTTCTGTACTCGAGTATCGCCCTGGCATTTGCCCTTACGTTTCTCCTGGTGCTGTAAATGAAGATATACTTGAGCCCGGATACAAGCCTGCCTATGAGATAGAGCAGCGGCAACGGCAGCCTGCCTCCGAGAAATGAACAGAGCCTGTATATGTAATCGTTCATTTTTATTCCCGTTTAGAACAAGTGTCTCCTTCCCTTAGAACTGGTTCACGAGATGTCATGAGAAAGAATTGCACTTCACGGCCTGGCGGCTTTTGTGGAAAATTTGTCTTGACCGCGGCCTATAAAATATATATTTTTTTATGTTCCGTGTCAAATCAAAGAACGCTCCCCATGAGGGGACCCGTGAGACGGAATACTTGAACCTGTTATCTAACTCTGATATAATCATAAGAAAAAGGTTGGATACACCGGAAGCAGGAGGATCCAATATGAAAAAAAACAGGTGGCAGAAACCTCTCGTGATAATAGCCGCATTTGCGGCTCTGCTGGCAGTGAACGCCTTGAATTCCATACAGACACCCAATGAAAAAGTTAAATCCCTCATAGACTCCCACAGGGCGGCGCTTGTAATGGTCAAAAGCTACACCGACAGGGACAACCAGTTCCTCGGACTGCTGAAAAACGCCCGCCGTAGGCTCAGGGGAAAAGCCGGAATAGTCATTACCGACAAGAAGTCGGGTTACCACGTTGGGCACATAGAGAAAGACGACGAACTTCCGGTTCTTCTGATATTCGACTCTCACGGGAATATAATAAGCCTGTTTAAAAAGTCCATCGACACGAAGTTGTTTGAAGAAACCGTGGAGATGATAACAGCCCATCCCCATTCCCACTGAAAAGATGAAAAAGCACAGGGCAAAAACAAAGATAATATGCACCCTCGGCCCTTCATCCTCGGAGGAATCCGTTATCAGGGAGATGATGATGGCCGGCATGGATGTTTGCAGGATCAATTTCTCCCACGGCTCTCACCAGCAGCATGCAGGATATGCCGATACTGTCAGGAAGCTGAACATTAAATACCGCCGGAAGGTAAGGCTTTTAGCCGACCTGGAAGGTGCACGGATGAGGATAGGGCTCCTGCCCGGACACAAGCCCCTGCCCCTGAAGAAGAACCAGTCCCTGTACCTCTCATGCGGACCTGATTTTCAGGAAAATACTGTCCACTTCGATTACCACGGGAACCTTAGCGACATTGAACCGGCCAGGTTCATATACATTGACGACGGCAATATAACGCTCGAGATAACCGGGATCGAAAAGGGCAGGATACGAACCAGGGTTTTATCAGGCAGTCTTCTGAAGGAAAGGAAAGGCATAAACATACCCGGAGCGAAACTCAACTTCCCGCTTCTCAACGAAAAAGATATGAAGGACATTGATTTCGCAGTAAGGGAGGGATTCGATTACATAGCCCAGTCTTTCGTCACGAGAAAGGAAAACATATCCGCCCTTAAGGGGTATGCGCGGGCAGGAAAGAATCTCAAGATTGCGGCAAAGATCGAGAGCCAGGAAGGCATAGACAATATTGATGAAATCATGGATGTATCCGACATGATAATGATAGCACGCGGCGACCTCGGGATAAGCATACCTGTCTACAGGGTGCCGTTCGTCCAGAAGGAGCTTATATCCAGGTGCCGGGAAGCAGGGAAAAAATCGATAACGGCAACCCAGATGCTTGAGAGCATGACTGAGAATCCTTTTCCCACGAGGGCCGAGGTCAGCGACGTGGCAAACGCCGTTGTGGACGGGTCCGATTACGTGATGCTCTCTGCAGAAACCTCTGTAGGCCGGTACCCCGTGGATTGCGTCAGAATGATGAACGAGATAATAAAGTACAGCGAGATATATACCGGCCGGGCCGGTTAAGCAGTATATGCCGCCATCCCCGGACACAGGAACAGGCATATACAGGTATTAAAATAAGAGTTTTATTGCAGCCGCCAGGGTAAGAAGTTTTACCGCGTTATTGAAGGATCTTTCGGGAATCTTTTTCAAAAGGAATATCCCGGCAACGGCACCCGCCGCAACCGATGGAAGCAAGATAAGGGTAAGATTCATTGAACCGCTGTTTATGAAACCCAGGTTGAGGCTGAAAGGCACCTTGACCCAGTTAAGGATGAAGAAGTACCAGGCGGCCGTACCGATGAAATTGTCTTTCGGAACCCGCATGGCTATGAGGTAAACAACAAGTATTGGACCTGCGGCATTTGCCATCATGGTCGAAGCGCCGGCAATGAGCCCAAGAAGTGCGGCAAACCACCACCTGCATATTATTCCATCCTGCAATCCTCCCGCCCTGTCTTTTTTTTCCCGCCAGAAACTGAGTGCGAGCATGGATAATATGGTGGCGGCTATCGCATATTTCAACTGCCTGTCGGTTATCATGTCCAGCATAAAATATCCTGCAACGATACCCATGAATGCCCAGGGTATAAGCTTTACCAGGTAGCTCCAGAGGGCCTGCCTCCGGTAATAGGCCACGGCAAAGATATCCGCGAATATAAGGAGGGTCAGGACAATCCCCGTAGAGGCCCGTGCCGGAAGAATCGTAGCAATCAGCGGAATTGAAGCCATTCCCAGTCCCGGAACGGCAGTTTTTGACAGGCCTATCATAAGGCCGGACACCATGAGTCCCGCAATGGCCTGGTAAGACAGGTTGTATAAATCAATCATTGGTTCTGTTCCTTTTGACGCCGGAATTCAATAAAACCGTCCCGCAATTTTTCAGCCTTTCACAATTCTGTCAAAAAGATCCCTGTCATATTCAGCCTTCCTGCCCCGGCATCCGGAACGGTGACAGACCATGCAGCTTTCAAAGGATCTCTCCGAGGGGAAAATGATGCCGGAGACCGACTTGGAAGGAATCATCAGGTAATTTTCGGTCAGGATAACGCCCGTCTCCTTTTCCACGCCGCCCATCATCCTGAAAAACGGTTTCTGTTCTTCAATGGGCCAGTCCGCAAGGGAACCGGGGGCCATCCTGGAGTATTTCACGATACCGTATGCCTTCATGAGGTGGCAGTAGAGAAATTTCAATGCCGAGGCGAGAACCGACTCCTTTACGGCTTCAGCCACATAGGAAAAGAACGGATCGGTATATTGGCGGGACCATTCGTCCAGCTCGCGCCCGCAGGTTGCAACGTAGGGAAAAACCGTACAGGTTTCCCCGATATTTGCACTCAGGAGCCTGCTCCTGAAAGATAT
>JAKPNC010000254.1 GCA_029548585.1 bacterium
CGTTATGACCTTCTCGACAAACAGGGTACTCCAGAACATTGCAAGGTACATATCTCCCACCGGCGGTGTGGGGATGATCCTTTACGCGCTGCTGACCGTATTCTTCTGCTATTTTTATGCAAGCATCATATTCAATCCGGACAACATAGCCGAAGACCTGAAAAAGTACGGCGGGTTTATCCAGGGGATAAGGCCTGGAAAATCTACCGCACTTTACCTCGAGAAGATACTGAACAGGCTGACTCTTCCCGGAGCTCTTATGCTCACGATCATAGCCGTTTTCCCGTACATAATGATGATTTTCTACCGGAAGATACCTTACATCGTCGCAAGCCTTTTCGGGGGTGTCGGCCTTCTTATCGTGGTTTCGGTTTTGCTTGAAACTATCCGCCAGATAGAATCTCACCTGCTTGTCAGGCATTACCAGGGATTCATAAAGAAGGCGAAAGGCAAGTAATGCGGAATATCTTCATACTGCTTGGCCCCCCCGGGGCGGGGAAGGGCAGCGTTGCCGGCGAGTTGTCCCTTTTGATCAAGGTTCCCGTAATAGCCTCCGGAGACCTTCTGAGGGAAAACGTGAGAAATGGAACGCCTCTCGGGCTGAAGGCAAAAAAGTACATGGAGGCCGGAGAGCTGGTTCCCGACGGTATAGTTATAGAGATGATAGGCGCAAAGGTTTCGGAACCCAATTGCAGCAAGGGATTTATCCTCGACGGTTTTCCAAGGACTCTTGCCCAGGCGGAAATGCTTGACGGGATCAGGGATGCGGAAGATTTGTTTAACGTTTTCTATCTCAAGGCAGATGACGATTTCCTTATAAGGCGTCTTTCAAACCGGAGGGTGTGCGGTAATTGCGGCAAGATATACCATCTTGTCAATCTCCCGCCCGCAAAGGAAGGGGTGTGCGACACTTGCGGCGGAACCCTGGTGCAGAGGAAGGACGATACCGAGGAAGTGATAAAAAAGAGGCTGGAGGTCTACAAAGACCTGACAGCCCCCCTCCTGAAATATTACGAAGACAAGGGCCTTCTCCACGTGGTTGCCGGTGATATCAGCATAGGGTACATGATGGATTGCATCAAGAAGATAATGAAATGGTGAAAACGGCTGCTGAGATAGAAAAAATAAGGATTTCCTGCAGGAAGTGCAAGGATGTGCTGAATGAATTGGGTTCATTTCTGAAGGAAGGCATGAGCACTTACGAGATTGACGAAAAAGCCTCTGCATGCCTGGAAAAGGCCGGAGTTGAAGCGGCCTTCAAGAATTACAACGGGTATCCCGCGAACATATGCATCTCTCTCAACGAGGAAGTGGTCCACGGGATTCCTTCAAAAAGCAGGATACTGAAGCAGGGTGACATAGTATCTATAGACGTAGGCGCAATATACCAGGGATACTATTCGGACTACGCTGCGACTTTCCCTGTAGGAAAGGTCGACCCGATTCATCTCAGGCTCATGGAGGTGGCAAGGGAATCCTTTCTGAAAGGTTTTGAAAAAGCGGTTGCAGGCAAGAGGACCGGGGATGTTGGAGCCGCCATACAGAAACATGTTGAAAAGAACGGTTTTTCAGTCGTGAGGGATTTCGTGGGACACGGGGTGGGCAAGGCCCTCCACGAGTCCCCGGAAGTTCCCAATTTCGGAGTCCCTGGCAGGGGAGAACTTCTCAGGGAGAACGAAGTTATAGCCATCGAGCCAATGATAAATACCGGAGGTTCCGGGGTGGAGGTGCTTGAGGACGGCTGGAAGGTTGTTACCAGGGACGGCGGATTTTCCGCACATTACGAGGAGTGCGTGCTCATTACCAGAGACGGGCCGGAATCTCTTGCATGAAATACCAGGTATAAATATGGATAAAAAAGAAGAGAAAATCAAGGTACAGGGAAAGATAACCAAGGCTCTGCCCGGGACATCTTTCCTCGTTGAACTGGAGAACGGGCACGTCGTGACCGCTCACCTGTGCGGCAAGATGCGCATGTACTATATAAAGATAATTCCCGGGGATAAGGTCATACTTGAACTTTCCCCGTATGATATGACAAGGGGCAGGATAATCAAGAGAATGTGATCAGGTTTAAAATAGACATAAGGATGGAAAAATGAAAGTAAGAGCTTCCGTTAAAAAGATTTGTCCGAAGTGCAAGATCATAAAGAGGCACGGCAAGATAAGGGTCATATGCAGCAATCCCCAGGAAGGCCCCAAGCATAAGCAGGTCCAGGGGTAGACTTGATGCGTGAATTACACGTCCCGCCTGAAACGGCAAACAGGCAAAGGGACTCTGTGATACTAAAGTGACAAG
>JAKPNC010000102.1 GCA_029548585.1 bacterium
CCGGACTTTTCACTTCTCAGGGAAAATGAAGAGATAGCCGTCTCCAGGAAGCTTGCCGCCTTCCCGGCAGTCATAGACGGAGCGGTCCAGACGTACGGCGTCCACCTGCTTGCAGAGTATCTTCTCGAGCTTTCAAGGTTGATACATTCCTACTACCAGAACCACAGGGTGGTCAACCCCGGGGAAAAGGAAGTGACGGATGCGCGCCTGGTATTGGTAAAGTCTGTATACGAGGTGTTTTCAAGATCCCTGGAACTTCTAAACATATCCCTGCCGGAGAGCATGTAAAAAAAAACGGGCTATTTAAACCTGAAAAGGCAGTCTTCCGGCAAGTCTCCCTGTCCGGTTTTTTCCATAATTCTGCGGGTCTTCCTGTCATGGTACCCGGAAATATCTTCATTTATTCCCAGGCATTTTCTTATGCTCAGCATCGATATCTCGCGTATGTATTTTCCTGCTATAGATGATAATGCGGCCGGAAAAGACCTTTTCTCCACGTCCATCAAGAAACCCAGCCTGGTTTTTTCTCCATCTTTCTCAAGCAGGTATACGGACTCTGCGTCCCTCTCACAGAGTATTTCTGCGGAGTATCCTTTCATTCCTGCTTTCATGTAAGGCAGGTAGAACTTGAGTCCTCCTATCTTTCCCGCCTCAACCCAAAGACCGTCCTTTTCTTCCGTTTCTTCAATTATCCGGCAGAATGAAAGGAAATCGAGAAGAAGTTTTGTTTCTGACAGTGTAAAACGGTTATACTCCCTGGGGCAGATGAATACCGACCGGAGATCCTCAATAACCACTCTGTTAAGGTCGGCCCATTGAAGAAATTTTTCAGATCTTGCGGCGGCTTTGGCGGGGTTTGCCCACGGGAAGTTTTCAGGTATGTCCCCTGTACAGATATTCCTGCCCGATGAGCATGCGGAAAAGCGGCAGAATTCCTTTAATATCTCCCGCGGTCCGGAGGGCATCATCCTTTTCAGAAGAAAGAAGATGGATATGGCCGCCTCTTCGACCAGGGCGAAGTTCCTGCTGCTCCTGGAGTTGAAGAATATCTTGCTGTCAGAGATGTCGCCGAACCAGCTTGTTTCTTCATTCCCAAACCTGACAATTGTACCGGTGACTGTTAACGGTCCCATGAACGGGCCAAGCCCGTTCTCGTCTATTCCAAGGATTCTTTTTCCCCGGCCAGGCATTCTCTTCTTACCCCCGTTTTTTTGCTTGTGGCCTACCTGAAAAGAATCGAAAACCCGCTAAGCACAAGTATGATGGCAAAGACCTTCCTGAGGGTTTCCCTCGATGTTCTTATGCTCATCCTTGCGCCCAGGGGGGCGGCCGCCATGGAGCCTGCCGCTAAAAGCATTGCCGCCCTGAAATCAACCAGCCCCCTTGCCATGTATCCTATACCCCCCGATAGAGAATTGAAGAATATGATCAGAAGGGCGGTTCCTATGCATGCGTGCATAGGGATCTTGAGAAAAAGATAGAAAAGAGGGATTATCAGTACAGCCCCACCGACTCCGCACAGCCCGGAGACAAAACCGGCGAAAGCCCCTATGGCAATGGCCGCAGGCAGGTTATACCTGCTTCCGTCGCTGTCGCATGCCGTGGGGGATTCCTTCTGGAAGAACATCTTGATGCCAAGGATAATGGTTACAAGAATAAACGAATACCTGACCAGGTTGTCGGGCAGACGGCTTGCAAGATATACGCCAGCCTGGGCTCCTGCTATTCCGAAGGGAATGATAAGGAAGGCGAGCCGGGTGTTAATGTGCTTGTTCCTGCCGTAATTTATAAGCCCTGAAACCGAAGTGAATATGATAGTCACAAGGCTCGTGCCTACGGCCTGCTTCATGGGCATGTTGAAAACCCGCACGGTGACAGGTATCAGTATCGCCCCCCCGCCCATGCCGAACATACCGCACAGAAAACCCGTAACAAGCCCCGCAAAAAGCCCCTGCAGAACAATTATCATCATGCCTCCGGTTGTAAAAAACACCGGAAAGGGTAACATTTATACCATCCCGGGTCAAAATTAAGAGTAATATTTTGTCACCCTGAGATGTACCGGCCCAGGGTCTCCACCCCTTCATCTCCATCCTCCATAGAGGAGAGGGGGAAAAGAGAGATGCTTAATGGAATCGTCTCATGAAAATCGTCGGAATATTCCGAAGTAGATGGTGCAATTATCAAAGGTTTTGATATTAACCGCTTATATCTGAATTTCACGGTACACGGGAAGGAAAACTTAACTTTATGTAGTTTTCCCTGAACCATGACGCTGCCGAAGAGATGCCTTCCCATGAATACCTGAGAAACGAAACCAGCAGGTTGACGTTTCCTTTCTTTCCGTACCTCTTCTCCAGGTACCTTTTGGATGGGAAGACCATGTAAACTGTCAGGCGGAGTTTCCTTACTGTCCTCATCCCGAAAGAAAGCTTGCCCATGTTGGATTTGCTTCTCGAAGGACTTTGAAGCAGGGTGAAACGGGCTCTCTCGACCGGTCCCGGAATAAAAGAGAAGAGCATTTCCATTACCTCAGCCGGAAAAGGTATGTCGAGGATTTCGGCTCCCCTTTTGAAGGCCATCCTTACGGGCATCCAGAGATTATCCTTTTCCACCTTTGAGACGAAAGATTCCCAGTTTATCTTCTTTCCCATCAGGCATATCACCTGTCTTATATCGCATAAGCTTATCGCACATGGAGCCGGGATATGGCTGAACGCATGCAGGGCAAGGTGTATGAGGATATCTTCCGGAGAAAGCCCCCTGGTCCTCATGCCGTATATTTCGTACTCTGCCGAATCTCTGAGCAGAAGATAAGGAGAGGGCCTGTCAAGGTAAGGGCATGGTCCCAACCGGTAATGGCATTCCACCATGACAGGCAGTCTTCCCTTTTTTGAAAAGCCCGCGTTTTTTCTTGCCTGCACGAGGCCCTGCCTGGGTTCTATATTCTCTTCGAAACCCATTTTTGAAAGGATTCTGCCAGCCCTTTCAATGTCCTGTTTCCTTACCAGCAGGTCTATATCGGAAAAAGGCCTGGTTCCCGGAGGATAGAGGATTTCCATCATAAGGCCTTTCAGAAGAAGAAACTGAATCCCGTTTTCCCTGAAATTAACATTTATGCGTTTGAACTCCTCCGACATAAAGGCATTGCTGACAAGGATTTTCATCCTTGCCTTTCTTGTTTTTTCCGCCGTATCTTCTCCCTGCGGGAATTCCACCCCGGCTTCCCTTGAAAAGTATTCAAGCAGGGGGAGGTATGTTTCACTCCCTCCGAGAAGCTCGTTAATCCTGGAATGCATTAATAAGATGTCGACCATGTTTTTCAGAATTGTGTAAGGGTTCCGTCTTTCTTTGCTTTCCTGACTGCCAGGGAGAAGAGAAGGAAACCCAGTGGAAGGAGAAGCGCCGAGAGGAACGCGAGAATCCTTATTTCATCTGAGATCCCTGAGACCGGAGAACCGGCAAGAAGGGATTTCCTTATACCTTCAAGGCTGTGAGTAAGGGGTATCCACCTTGAAACGTTCTGCAGCCATACCGGCATGATTGAAACAGGGTAGACGACACCTCCCAGGAGGCCGGAAAGAGAGCTGAAGAGCCACATTACGGGATCTCCTTTCTTGAAAACGAGAGTGAAACTTGCAGATATGATCCCCATGCCTGCAAAACAGAGAACCGTGAGAAGCGTTATAATGAGGGTTCCTGCAATGTTTGGATTTACGAACTTTACCTTGAAGAAGATTACTCCGGCCGCCAGGTACAGGAGAACGTTTACCGCACCCCTGATAAAAGGGAAAACGGATGCCGAAAGGAGTATGGCGGGCAGGTCTGTCTGGGTTGACAGGAGGGCTTCAAGGGTGCCGCTTGTCTGTGCCGTGGATATGATGGAGGCAAAGGAGTACAGGGATATCATCAGGTACGAGGAGAAAGCTATGCCTACCAGGACAAAGGGGAAATAACTGCCCCCGTAAGGGACCAGTTGCTCTATGGATTGCCCTTCTATAAGCCGGGAAACGAAAAAGAAGGTCAGGAGCGGGAAAATTATGCCCGCTATTTCTCCTATGAAGGCGAGTTTGTAGCTCAGCATTTCCCTCAGGTCCCTTTTAAGAAAAGCCGCCATTTTATCCATTATTCACCTGTCAGCATGTCGAATGCCTCTTCGAGCGTTTTCTCTACCGGCGTGCATGAAACAACATGGTACCCTGCCGCAGAGAAGTCTCTCACGATCAAAGATATGCCCTCTCCTTTGTTCGCGGGTTCAGCCAGGACCCTTATTTCCCCGCCGTTTTCCGAGATCTCCGGTTTCACGTACCCTTTTCCTGCGCAAAAACCCATTACGTTATCGATATCCCCTGTCTCTTTTTTCAGCAGCCGGATCTCGATCCTTCCGTCAGAAGGAATCAACGCCTTTATTCGGCAGGGTTTATCGCACGCGAGTATTTTGCCCCTGTGAAGTATCGCTATACGACTGCAAATCTCTTCAGCTTCGTGGAGATTGTGGGTGGAAAGACATACCGTTTTGCCACGGCGCGCAACAAGCTCTTCCCTGACGAAATCCCTCATATTTCTTGCCGCAGAAGGATCGAGGCTCCGCGTGGGTTCGTCCATGAGGAGAATTTCCGGGTCGGGCAGAAGGCTCCTTGCAATGGCCAGCCTCTGCTTCATCCCTGCGGAATAATCTTTAAACATCCTGTCCGCATCCCGGGACAGTCCCGTGATGCCAAGGACGTTTTCTATCCTTTCAGGCGCCATGCGCCTGCCGATATTGTTCAGGGAAGAGAAAAAATCGAGGTTCTGCCTTCCTGTCAGCCTCCAGTAAAAACTTCTTTCCTCGCTGACCACGAAACCCATGGAACGGCGGACCTGTGCGGGCTTTTTTTCCACGTCGTACCCGTTGACCATGACCCTTCCCTTGTCAGGGAGAACAAGAGTCGCCAGTATTTTCAGCAGGGTCGTCTTTCCCGCCCCGTTGGGCCCGAGCAGGCCGAAAAGTTCCCCCTTGCCTATGGAAAGAGAAACGCCTTCCAGCGCAACCATCTTTTCCTGCAGGAAAGGGTGTAATATGAGGTCTCTGTACCTCTTTACAAGGGGATACTTTTTTGAAAGTCCCGAAATCTCTATCGCCGGTCTCATTTATTCTTCTATTCTCCTTTGAAAAAGTATATCTGATATCCTGACTCAGGTCAACCCATGCTGAAAGCACGGTATAAGGAATTTAATGTTAAAACCATTGATAGATATAGGTTTAGCAAGCAATTCTCTGACATGATTACAAACTTGCCTGTTTCGCAGACTTTTTCTCTCCCTTGGGCAGAGGAGAAAAATAATCTGAAATAAATATTTTCAGAATTTAAAGGCATAACGCCTTTCTTATGTTTGTCAATTTCTGGCCGACGATTCTTACTTACTTGTATCTTCTGCCTCTTTCCTGTATAATCTAACTGCTTGCAGGTTGAGGGATTTCAATGGGAAAAGAAAGAGAGACCGGAAGTCAGAAGAGGTATTCAAGAAAAGTAAGCGTTTACAACCCGCCTGTCAAAATAGGACAGGACTCCATCCTGACATCCCTAGATATAGAACTGACCGAAAGATGCAACAACGACTGCATACACTGTTATATAAACCTTCCCGCGGGGGATGCGTTGGCAATAAGCCGTGAGCTTTCCTTCCCTGAAATAGAGTCCATCCTGAGGGAGGCGGCTTCCCTCGGCTGCCTTTCTGCCAGGTTTACCGGCGGAGAGCCCCTCCTTAGAAAGGATTTCAGGGAGATTTACGTTTGCGCCAGGAAACTTGGCATGCGGGTTGCCATATTTACCAACGCATGCCTGATAACAGAGCCTCTGGCAGATCTCCTTGCCCATATTCCCCCGCTTGAAAAGGTGGAGGTAACCGTTTACGGCATGAGCGTGGAGTCCTGCGAGGCTGTAACCCGCACCCGGGGTTCTTTCGTACAGGCCCGAAGAGGCATAGATCTTCTTTCTTCCAGGAATATCCCCTTTATGCTGAAGGCGGCCATGCTTCCGCCATTTATTCCCGAGAAGGAGGAATTTGAGAAATGGGCAAGAATATCTGCTCCATTTAGCGAAGAAGAGGGATATTCCATGCTTTTCAATCTGCGGGGCAGAAGGGATTCTCAGGAGAAGAACAGGCAGATAGAAAAACTCCGGATGACACCCGATAATTTTTCTCAAAGACTCTCCCGCGACCCTGCCGGATATGCCAGGGAGATGAGGCCTTTTTTTTACGGCTTCAAGGGATGTGCGGGCAGGAAGCTTTTTACCTGCGGCGCCGGGGTTAAAAGCGGCTGTCTTGACGCTTACGGGAATCTGCAGATGTGTCTTCTTCTGAGGCATCCGGATACCGTTTATAACCTTCAAAAAGGTCCTGTCAGGGAGGCCATGTGCGATTTCTTTCCCCGGGTCAGGCAGGCAGAGGCTTCCGACAGCGGGTACCTTGCCAGGTGTGCCAGGTGCTTCATAAAAAATATTTGCGGGCAATGTCCGGCCAGGTCGTGGATGGAACACGGAACCCTTGACAGGCCGGTGGAATACCTTTGCGATATAGCCCACGGGAAGGCACAGGTTCTCGGACTTCTAAAGAAGGGAGAGCATGCCTGGGAAGTCGAAGGAATGGAAAGAGTCCGGAGGTTCCTTTCCGGTCAATAAACCCGTACTTTGCAAGCGGGCATCCTGGCAACCCGGCTTGCCAGGGGATTTTTAAGCGGAGGAATAATTGGGAAAAGAAAGCAAGAGCATATTTGAAGAGTTGGACACAAAGAATTATTCAGTCGAAACCGGCGTAAGCAGGCAGTATTTCGGGATTGCCGGCATAACTATATGTGTCGAGCAGGGTACGGATGCCGGTAACCTCTCATTCAACAAGAAGTTCAAGCAGTTTGAAGCAGAAGGGCCCGGCAGAGATAACGTTATACTCAGGTACCATTTCAGACTGCCCGACCTGGGGGGAAAGGATTTGGGCAGGGAGATATACCACAGGTTGCCCTGGGCTGTCTACAGGAAGGAAAACGGATGGGTTTACCTGGGCATCGTGGAGGAAGGAGAAGGCGAGCGGGTTTACAGGGTGGGACTCTTCAACAAGGATTACACGAGGGGAATGATTTACGGCTCTCCCGTTGAGGCGGAAGCAGGCTCGGTAACGGGAAAAT
>JAKPNC010000106.1 GCA_029548585.1 bacterium
CGGCGTGGAGATAAAGAAGGGAAGGAATAACCTTGTTGCGGGAAGCGTCATAAGGAATACCGGCCAGTGGGCGGTTAATATCAGGGGCGGCTTTGAACATGCGGTTGTCGGCTGTGACATATACGATACGGGAGAAGGAGGGGTATCCCTCGATTTCGTTGAAAACCGCAGCGCCACGGTTCCTTACAGGAAGGAACTCATACCTGCAAGGCACCTGGTGGAAAACAACCACATATACAGGTTCAACAGGTTTGACGGAGGATACCGGCAGGGAGTGAGGATTGACGGGGTGGGCCAGGTGGTCTCCCATAACGTCATACATGATTCCCCCATGCAGGGTATATATTTCAATGCCAACGACCATGTCATAGAATTCAACGAGCTTCACGACGTGGTCCACGAAGGCAGGGAGCTGGGGGCCATATACATATACGGCGAACCCTGGTACCTTATGAGCAGGGGAACGGTCATAAGGAACAATTTCTTCCACCACCTGAGCTACCATTCATCTCCGAACCTCAACCAGGGACTCAACGCCATACATATAGACGCTATAAACGGAGGACTTGTCATCGAGAAGAATTTCTTTTACAGGTTTCCCAACGGCGTATCCAACCCCCAGCCGGAAAACAGGATCGAGAATAACATATTCGTCGACGCCGAAATAAGGAGTATAGGGCAGGGCGACCGGTCGGGCCTTTTCAACACGATTGACGGAGAACCCATCGCCGACAGGATATCGACTCTTGCGGCCAGGTACCTGACCTGGGCCAGGTATAAACAGCCGCCCTGGAGTTACAGGTATCCCCAGCTTTTTGATATGCTTTACAGGAAAGATCCGGTGGGCCTGGCAAAGGATAACGTCATAGAGCGCAACGTCAATACGGGAGGCCCTTTCCTTTCTGTCGCCGGGGGTATAAGGGACAGGAATACGATAAGGAGCAACTGGGACGGGGAGGACCCTTTCTTCGTTGACAGGAAGAAAGGAGATTTCAGGATCAGGCCGGGTTCTCCTGTTTACGGGCTTTCGGGATGCGAGCCGGTAAGCATGGAAGGTATAGGTGTTTACAAGGACCCTCTCAGGGCGAGCTGGCCGATAAAGAGGAGCAGCAGTGATATAGGAAAATATTACAAGCCCGACTGGAAACCCATTGGCGAGCTTTCCCAGACCATACTTGCCCCTATAAAAAGGGTCAGTCCTCCTTTATATTACACTGTTGAAGAGAGGAAGAAGAAGATCAACGTGGACGGCATGCTTGGTAAAGATGAATGGGAAGGGCTCGACATGAAGAAGGCGATGGTTATAGAGAATTACTACAAGGGAGATCAGAAGAAGGAAGGCGCAAAGAGTTATGCATGGCTTATGTACGACAGGGATAATCTTTATGTTGCCATGAAGCATGAACCCGATCCTTACAAGGAGGGCATGCCTGCAAGGTTGAAAGGCCACATTCCCGTTTTTGAGATTGCCGTGGAGAGCCAGAACGGGCCCCACAGCCGGGGCTGGTGGTCTGATGACATGGTTACGGGTCCCATATATTCAATGACGTTCAGTTACAGCGGCGAACTGTCGGTCAACAACCTTTTCGGGATGCCTCACGCTGATGTCAGAAAGATAGAAGAAAGTATAGAATACAAGAGGCATGTTCTTGACGATGAAAATAAGAGCTGGACATCCGAGGTCCGGATTCCATGGTCCAGCCTGGGGATCAATCCGCTGGAGGTGGAACAGCTCGCTTTCAATATCGGTACGGAGAAGAAGGTTGACTGGTTTGCATGGGTGGCCCCGGGAGCTTCCATATGGAGAGTTGAAAATGCCGGGTTTATCAGGTTTGCCCGCTGACTTCTTTTAGCCGGCCGGTCCCATGGAAACCATATGGCGGCACATGCCAATGGCCGCCGATAAAGTCAGGGATTTTGCAAAAAAGAGAATTAAGGCGTTTCCCCTCCATGGAGTGGAAATGCGGGCAAGGGATAAGGGAAAAAAGCAAGACAAAAATATAAAACAGGCTTGGCAGAACCTTAAAAGGTTACAGGAGGCATTATGAAAGCCGGATTTTTCGAGACGGATATAACCCCGTCGATAGGCATGGAACAGCCGGGGGGTTACGGCAAGATGTACATAAAGAGTTTTCACGATGCTCTCAAGGTCAGGGCGGCGGTCTTCTCTGACGGGAAAGAGACGGTTGCGCTCGTGGGAGTGGACAGCTGCGTCATACAGGCAAAGCTTGTCAATGTTGTGAGGAGAAAAGTCTCCGGGTGCACCGGTATAAAGGAATCCGCCATAATGATGGGGGCTTCGCATACCCACGCAGGAGGTCCTCTCTTCGGCGCCAGCGCGGAAGATTTCGCTGATGCCCCGGAGTTTGTAAGGAATCTCGCATTGAACGAGTCCACTGCCATAGACCCCCTTTACTTCGATTATGTGGCCGGACAATCCGTAACGGCGATATGCGAGGCTTACAGGAGGATGCAGGATGCAAGTCTTTCATGCGGTTCCGGTTACGAGGACCAGGTTGCCTTTAACCGCAGGCTCAGGGTGAAGCAGGGGCGGGTCTATACCCATCCGGGGAAAGGGAACCCTGACATAATCGGATTTGCCGGCCCCGTTGACCCGGAGGTCGGGGTTCTGTCGGCCTGGGACAGGGAAGGAAAGCTCATGGGATGCGTTATAAACTACGCCTGTCACGGCACGACCAACTACGGCGCTGTTACGGCTGACTGGATATATCATCTCGAAAAAAGGATACGCGGCGCCATGAACAGGGATGCTGTTGTTGTTTTTCTGAACGGCGCCAGCGGAGATATTACCCAGGTTAACAACCTCTCCATGTCGGAAAGAGAGGTGGGGGACAAATATTCAGACTTCGTGGGCAGCAGGGTGGCGGCCGAGGCGATAAAGGTCATGGTTACCGCGGAGAAGGGAAGCCTTGAACCGGTTGCTTCAGCCAGCAGGGTTCTCAGGCTCAAAAGGAGAAAACCCTCGGGGAATCGCATGGATGAAGCCATGAAGATTGTCTCTGTGAGCAGGGAAAAAACAGTGAATAACTCAGATTGGGTTTTTGCCAAGGAGCTTCTCCTTGCAGATTACCTGGTAAGCAAAAATCCCGTTGCCGGCGTGGAGGTCCAGGCCGTCCAGGTGGGGCCGGCTGTCTTTCTTGCCAATCCCGCGGAATATTTCTGCCATTTGGGTCTCAAGATCAAGAAAGCATCTCCCTTTCCGCTTACCTGGGTGGTGGAGCTTGCAAACGGGAGCGTTGGATACGTGCCGGGGAGGGCGGCTTACAGGGAAACCGGGGGAGGCTACGAAACCGTTCTCACCAGCTACTCCAACCTGGAAACCGGAGCGGGGGAGAAGATAGTAAAAGCGAGCGTGGAACTGGCCGGAAGCCTTAATCCGGGGCAACTGCCCGAAAGGCCGCGGGCTCAGAAGGGTTCACCCTGGAATTACGGCGTTCTCGGCCCGGACAGGGAATAGGACAAGAGGCCGTCACGGGGCCAATCCTTCAATGGCAAAGCGGGCGCCTGATGGAGCCACCGAGTAACCGTCTCCCTTTTTCATGATGTCTTCTTTCAGAACTTTCATTCCGGAGTCGAGGAAGACGATTTTCAGGTCCCTCTTTACGGCTCCGAATCCCTGGTCCCTGTTTATGAATACCGTATTTTCCCTTATGTTCGGGAAGATAATGATTGTATTCTCGAAATCCTCGTGGGAGGCAATCGCAAAGCCCCTGCATGCCAGTTCGCTGTCGGTCGCAAGAAGTACCCTGAAGTTCCTGAATCTTGCCTGCGGCCACTTGTCGTAGACGGATCCGGCTCCCTGCCCGGACGCTTCGCTCCTGTCCCTGAAGTTGCAAAATAAAAGGAGAGTGATTGAGCAGAGGAATAAGGCAGGGAATAAGAAGTGTCTCTTTTTCATGTTTCATCTCCTTTTGGAACGGATTGGTTGAGATGCGCCGTCATCTCTCATTATTTTATACGAATATGCCAAAATGCACAAAAGATGTTTAAATGCAAAGGAGGATCTGCATGTTATACAGGAACATGCTTCTTCACAACGTTTCGGAAATTGCAGAAGAAGAAAAAGGTCTTTTGATAACGAGGCTTCCCGAGAGTCTCAGGGTAACCCTGAATAAATCCGCCCTTCTTGCTTCCAGGGCGTCTGCCGGATGCGAGATGAGGTTCAACCTGCTCAGCCGGCAGGCGGATATCACGCTCTGCTGCGAGGGCGGTTCCGGCGGCATCGCCGAGGTATACCAGGGATCTTTCCTGACAGCCTTTCATTTCATAGGCAATACACCTTCTGCCTTTACCGTCTCCAGGCCTGCCAACGTAGAGGCTCTTAAGACCCTGTCCAGAAAGATGAACCTGCCTTTTGACTCTGCCCTGACCAGGGTCGTGCTGCCTTACCATGTTGTCAGGATCATTGATATCAGGGGGGAGTTTTCGCCTCCGGAGCCTTACCAGCTTCCCGGGTTGAACTTTCTTGCATACGGTTCTTCCATAACCCACGGCAGCATGTCGTTCAATCCTTCATCCACCTACATAATGAGGGCCGCAGCAAAGCTTGGAGTCAACCTTTTCAACCTCGGTTTCGGAGGGGGCGCCCACTATGAAAACCAGATGGCCGATTACATAGCCGGAAGGAACGACTGGGATTTTGCCTCCTTTGAGATTGGTATCAACATGATCGGCAGTTTCGATGTGGAAGAGTTCAGGAAAAGGGTGGAATATTTCCTCGGCAAGGTCGTGGAAAAACATCCCGGCAAGTATATCTTCTGCATAGATATTTTCAGTTTCTACAGGGACATCGCCGGCTCCGACACCGACAAGCATGAAAGGTTCAGGAAGGTCGTGAGGAAGGCCGTTAAAAAAATGAATTCCGAAAAGGTCATCCATCTTGACGGGAGGAAGCTCCTTAAGGATCCCACGGGACTGGGATCCGATCTCCTCCATCCGGCTTCTTCCGGCATGGAAGAAATAGCAGTGAATCTCTCCAGGGAGATGGGGAAAAAGATAAGAAAGGCATGAAAACAGGGATATCCTTCCGGGGAGAAAAGAATCTCCCTTGACCTGATTCCCCGTGAGATTTTTGGCATGGGACTTTAAAGGGAAAGCCGGGTATTGAAGAAGGCGGTTGAGGGATTATGCGGATATGCCGATGCCTGAGTTGAACGCCTCAAGGTTCATGCCGAGGAATTTTTCTTTAACGCTCTTTTTTATCGCGGAGACGAAGCTTTCCTTTGCCAGGGGAATATGCACCGACGCAATTCCAAGCATGAGGATATTCAGGACCTTTATGGAACCTGTTTTTTCCGCAAGCGCGGAAAAATTGCCCGGGACGATATTGGCCGTTCTTTTCTCCAGTATTTCAATCATCCTGTCGACATCGTAAGATTTGCCCAGCAGGGGTATAGGCGAAGTGTTGACGGCGGCAAAGCCGTCGTTTTTAAGGTAATGGGAGAACCTTGCGCCTTCAAGAGGTTCCATTGCTATAAGTATGTCGGCTTTCCCTGCAGGGATTCTCGGGCCGTATACGCATCCTATTCTTGCGTGTGCTTCAACAGAGCCTCCCCTTTGGGACATGCCGTGGACTTC
>JAKPNC010000114.1 GCA_029548585.1 bacterium
TGGTGCTCCTGTATGGACGTCTCTTGGTAAGGAGTACGTCGCCTTCCGGGTCGCTGACATACTTTTCGTTTATCTCGTAAAGGAGTTCCCGGAGCCTGGGTTCCCAGGTGAATTCGTATGCCTGGGCAATATGTCTCATTGTAAGAAGCGCGCGCCAGTGGACTTTTTCAGACGTGAGGGTCTTTTTCGCCGCATCTGAGAAATTCGCAAGGATATCCGCGGAACGCCTGTACCCGGTGATGTAGTAATCGTGCAGGACCTGGTCCATGTTGACCACGGTGGAAAGCTCGTACTGGTCTCCTATGCCCTGCCAGTGCATAGGAAGGTCTGAGATTCTGTTTCTCCCTGCAAGGGTTCCCTTGCTTGCATTGGAACGCAGGAAGAGTCCCTGTATCTTGTCTTCCACGTTCCAGTGGGCCATGTTATTATCCATGAAGGCCCTGTTTGAACCCTGCGCAAATTCCCTGATCTCCCTTTCCGCCGAACGTCCGTACAGGTACCAGCTTTCAGCCCGCAGGGAGTAGCCGCCCGTCCTGTAGTTATGCACTATCCTGTTGGGTCCGGCATGGTAATCAACGAATCCTCCGAAAGGCCCCCCGTTCCACATCTTGACCAGGCCGCGGAAGAGCCCGTCTATGACCGCCTCCTCGGCAGGATACTTTTTCTCATCCTTGGGGTGTATCTGTCCCATGACCTCTGTTTTCCTCATCCACTGCGGGGAAACATGGAGAAAAACCTGTTTCGAATGAAGGCCGGCTGTAACTGAAGTATCAAGGGATGATGAAAAGGGCATCAGTAAAATATCGTGGGTTTTGGCCCATCCGGCGGCATTGCTTTTATGGTTCTTTATGAAGTCAAGGTAATCCTGCAGAACCTTTCCCGGAACCTGGTCGTAGCCCTCGATATTTTCCATGGGCAGCATGCCCCAGTTTTTCATGATGGATTCCATGCGGAAGTCGAGTTCCCTGCCTGAAGAAGGACTGAAAAGCTTGAGGTTCACGCGGCCTGCCGAAAGCTCGAATTCCTTGGGGTGCTGTGCGGCCGCATCCCTGCATGAAATAATCCACCCGCCGTTTCTTCCGGCCACGGCGGCCCAGTCTCCCATGTTGCCCTGGTAGGTCGTTTTCTGCTTCCCTGTCCGGGATATCTCGAAAACGCTTTTCCCGTGAAGGCATGGCGTCCAGGGCGTCGATGGAGCAGCCTTTTTCCATTGAGAGAAGGATACCGGTTTCAATCCGAGGTTGATTCCCTCTTTTTGAAGAATGTTTACCTTATCTTTTTGAGCCAGGGGTATGGATTGAACATCATCTCCCTTTCCGGAGGCAAGGCTGAATAATGCTTTCGCCCCGCCGCCTGCCGGGGTGTCAAATTCCCAACCGACTTCCCTGAACCATACCTGGTTGGTATCCCGTATGAGTATAAGAGTGTGTACCGCCGAAACTTCCGGACGGCCTGCGTAAAAATGGAGCCTTGTTATGTGGCGGGCAAGGTTCTCTCCCCCGGCTGTACTGTAGAATCCTTCAATCCTGACAACCGCGGATATGGGGCCGGACGCTTCTATCTTCATCACTGCTTCCCGGCCCGAGGCCCTGGCGAGCCGTCCATCCTGGTCTATAAGGTAGAGTCCCCGTCCGTTTCCTTCCCTTGCAACGACCTGCCCGTTGAAAAGCGCCTCTTTTATAAGGGAGCCTTCCGGCGCAACCGTGTACCGGGCGCTGCCCGTGTCGATCTCAAGGATTTCTCCGCGCCCTGACCTGGTTACCGTCACGCCGGGTGAAGGAATGGATGCCGCGCTTCTTTCACCGGGCATCATGTATATACGGTCGCCGTTTTTACCGGATACGAGGGCGTCCGCCAGCACCCATTTTATCGAGCCTTCTGCCGCCCACCTGCCTGCTGTCTCCACCTGGGATGGAATTTCCCTGCCGGAAGAGTCTACAAGCCTGAGGCCCTTTATATCCCAGGCCGCTCCTATCGGTAAGGGAACCCCGAACCTTACCGGGTAATTCTCAACCGATTCGATACCTCCGGGAATATCTATTGTCAATGGTATTTTTGTTTCTGCTGGAAGCCTCCCCGGGGGTTCTGCCGATATCCATGTTTCAGATGTTCCAAGGATGGTTCCTTTCTCATCCGTCCATTCCAGCCTAAGGCGGGCCTTTTCTTCTCCCAGCCTGCGCATGTCTATGCTTATCAGTGCATGTGACCCGGCAACTTTTTTTTCCGTGGTTGCCAGGGGAGAGTCAAATTGCCTGTCCCTGATTGCCGATACCCTCAGAAGAGTTCTTTCGGGAGAGTTTTCTTCACCGTCAAGTTTTACCAGGATATCGAGCCACCTTTCACAGGATGTTATCCTTTCCCTGCAACTGAAGATTTGCAGTCCCCCGGAATTAAATGACCCGGGGGTCTCATGCCACGGGAGAACCTTTGCAAGGCTGGAGAATTCTACGGATATCGTATCCCGGGCTGGAGATGAAAGGCAGTTCATGGAAGATAAAACGGCCAGCGGAAGAAAGATCAGAAAACGTACCTTAACCAGGATCTCTTTAACGCTGTATCGGCGCATTGAGCCTCCCTTCCAAGGGTTGGTAAGGTCATGATCCTACTTTTTTGGTGAAAAGATATTTTCCAGTTTTGACTTTTCTTCAACGGTCATAGATTTGAAGTTTGCTGCCGACATGACATTTTCTTCAACGTGCCATATCTCCGAAACGCTGACGACGGCGGTTGTAACGGGATAACTCAGGGCGTACCTGAGAAGGTCTTCCATCCGGACACCGTATCTTAATAGCTTGCCTCCGCCGGCAGTGTGTATGGCTATTACTCCGACTCCTTTTTCAGCGGCCTTTTTCATGAATTCGTCCAGGTATGGCCTGTCCAACATGGCATCGCCTGCAGGATTCAGGGTAACGACCATGCAGTCGTAAACTCCGAGATCGAGGGCTTTGAGGAGTATCTTCGGGGAATGGCTTGACATGCCTATGTAATTGACAACTTTCTTCTCTTTCAGTTCGAGGAAGGCCTTCAATGCGCCTCTTTCCGACGTTACCTCTTCCAACTGGTTCTCGTTGAAGACGCCGTGGTGAAGGTAAAGATCTAAGTGGTCGGTCTGCAGGTTTCTAAGGCTCCTCTGTACAAGCCTCATAGCCCCGTCGTAAGTGAAATCGTGGCACTTGTCGGTAAGAAATACCTCGTTTCTCCTGGTCTTCATCACGTGGCCGATATACCTTTCACTGAGACCTCCTACATAACGTGGGGAGGTGTCTATGTATTTGACGCCCATGTCTATGGCCCGGTTGATGACGTCTATCTCTTTTTGGAAATTGCCTTGTCTGCCGATATAAGCTCCTCCGAGGCTGAAAAGTGGTATTTCCTTGCCTGTTTTGCCCAATCGGCGGGTCTGCATCTGCTGAAGAACAGAAGTCTCCGGCCTGGTTTCATCGCCGGCGGCTGCCGTGTGAATATTGAAAGGATAGACTGTGAAGAAAAGGATAAGACAAAGCAGAACCCGCATGGAAGAAAGGATTTTCACAAGTGTTCTTTTCATGTAATGCCCCCGTTTTGAATTATATCTGTTGAAATAATATACCATGAAAACGGACGCTTCTCAAAACGTGAAAAGATTCTTCATGTAATGGTGGAGGATATTCTTTCCTGAGATTGGAGAAAAAAGCGGTATAAACGGTACAAAGAAGAAGGCGCCGGATTTCTCCGGCGCCTGGATTCAATTTAATGCTTTTAAGATTTATTTACTTTTTCTTTTTTGGAGCTGTTTTTTTCTTCTTTGGAGCCGCCTTTTTTGGAGCTGCTTTTTTCTTCTTGCCGCCTCTTGCCATCTTTGCTTCACAGACGTTGCCTGCGCCGTCAACATAATACATGCAGCCGGGCTGTCTCTGAACCGCACCCTTAATCAATATTCTTCCCATTCTCTTCCTCCTTTGTTTGCGTTTCTACTGCCTGGATAAGGTTTTTATAATAAAATATCGTTTTATTCAGGGTCTCCTGTAAACGTTAAGCCCGATTTTTATGTTCTCTTTTCCAGGCACGGAAACGTTGCCTTCCGTTGAAGCGACTATAATGTTTTTCCCTGATGACGAGGTGCCGAACTCTTGAGATATGTCAATACTTATCGTCAGGATATTTCCTTCGAGTTTCATATTGCAATTTTTCATTTTTACCTTGCCTCCCATCAATGAATTACAGGATATTTACCAATATGTTAAACTCAAGGCTTTTTCCTGTCAAGTAAAATTTAAAAAATATTTTTTTTAAAGGAGTGTGATTTGAAAGGTTTTGTTAAATACATGGTGAGCTATGTCAAGTGTTTTTTTACAATACGGATTGCCAATCTCTCTTTTGGCGGTGCCGGATATTGTATTCCAAACCAGGTTTTTGCGTCAAACAGGAACTTGAAACGGGAAGTCCCTTCATCACCTTATCATGGGGACAAAACTTCTGGTGCCAGCGAGTAAAAAATGTATTGTGGAAGATAACTGAATGTTTCACATTAACCGGAAATAAAATATAAATAAACTTTACAAAAATTGAAAATTAGTTTATAATATATTAAGCTAATACTTAATATAATTCGCATTAATTTCGTTATGGAGGTGAAACAATGTCGACAATAGGTAATATTTTAAGAGATGAAATAAGAAGGCTGGCAAGAAAAGAGATGAGAAAAGCATATCCAGATATGCCTGAGCTTTCAAAACGTATCTCAGTACTTGAAAGGTCCGTCGATAAGCTTAACAAGGAAATTGCACGGATTTCTCCAGGAGCCGGAGTAGCTTTGCCCCGCAAGCGGATTGAGCAGTTGAGCGCTTCTGAAGAAACGCTTGAGAAAGCTCGCTTAAGTCCCAGGCTTATAAATAAATGCCGCAAGAAACTCAAGCTTTCAATGAAGGATTTCGCAAGGCTTGCAGGAGTGAGCTCTGTTACCGTCTACCAGTGGGAAAAGGGAAAAGTTAAACCCGGCAAGAGGGCCAGGGCGGTGCTCGTGGGCTTGCGAAAACTGAGCTGGCAGAAAGCTAAGAAGCTTCTTTCCGGCGGACAGCCTGAAATCTCTGTGAAAAAGTAGCCATTGGTATATAAGGTGCATTGAGTATGTATTGACGACTCAGTTACTGGGTAGTTTTTTGCATACTTTCCTGGAATTGAAGCCTGTTGCGGTCCCTTTCAGGCATGGGGATAAGCAGAATGGGCGCACGGGAAGACCTTGCCACGTTCTGGCTTATGCTTCCTATGAAGGTTTCCTGCATGAATCCCCTACCCTGGCTTCCCATAACTATCAAGGAAACATCCTTTGAGTTTATTGTCTCAGTTATTTCTTTTACGGGATGGCCGTAGGAGATAATTATTTCTATGGGTGTCGAATGACTGGTTCTTGAAACAAGTTGTTCTTTTATTTTTGAGAGGCGTTCGTAATCAATCCTGTTAAACTCTTCAAGCTTGTGGGACAGGTGGGGAGAAATCAGCGTCCTGTTCTGGACATGCATCAGCGTGATCCTTCCCGGCCCCATATCAAGGATCTTTTCAAGGTATTTGAGGGCATAATCGGCATTGGTCGAAAAGTCCGTGGGGAAAAGGACATGCTCAAGGAATTCATAGCTTTCTTCGTTTATATAATCCGGCTGTTTTCTGCCATGGAACATGTGTATAAGAAGAATGGGCATGATCTGGTTGCATATAGCCTCGCTGGCTGTGTTGCCCATGAGGATTTCATAAGTGCGGGTGTGCATATAACTTCCAAGGACTATGAGAGAACGGTCTTCTTCAACGGCAACCCTGTTGATGCTTCTGCAGGTTTTTCCCACCAGGGCCTTTGCTTCAACCTTCATCCCATATTTTATCAGAAAGCTCTTCTGCTTTTCAAGTTCGGATTGTGCTGATGACCGTATGATATCGAGGTTGATGCCGGGAAAATTCATCTCCTCAATGCATTCAAGGAGACACAGGTCGCTGGTTCCGAGTTTTTTCAATCCGCGCGCACATTTGGAAAGGGGAAAACCGGTTGTCCAGATGTCCATCACAATCATTGCTTTTGTGAACATGTTGACTTCTCCTTTCCGTTCCCAATTATATTAAACCTTTTAATGTCAGGAGTGTCAATATTCCAATCAAATGACTGGCCGGGAAAGGTTTGAAGACGCAATAAAATTATATCAGATTGAGGGAACAGGTTTTAAGATCTGCTATTCCTTATAAGGGATAGGAACGGCGTTACACAGGCATTATTGCAGCCGATCCTTAAAAGTGTATTATAAGGAAACGGATGAAGAGAGAAAAGAGGAAATGGCGTGCTAAGCCCGCAATCAGAGTTGAAGAGGAAAAGTTTTTTACTTCATGGATTCACGCGCATTTCAACCTTTCCCGTTTCATGAAAACCGCACTTCATGTAAAAGGGGATATTGTGGAGCTCACAGTTAAGTATTACCTTGTAGCAATTTCTCTTTCTTGCTTCAGAAAGAAGGGATTTGACCACTTCAAGTCCGATGCCCTTGCCCCTGAACCTGGTGTCTGTCACGACGTTTTCAACGTGGCCGTATGGTTTGCCTGAATGCGAAAGGTTTATCTGAACAAGAAGAGTACCCGTTGCTATTATTTCATTATCCATGCTGGCGATACAGAGATAGTAGTCGGGATTTCTTAGAATCTCACCGAGGATTTTCTCACGCGGAGGATACTGTGAAATCTCTCCCGGACCGGGGGGGCTCAGCTGGTACAGCATTCCGAGTATTCCGCTCAGATCTTCACTGCAGGCCCTCCTAACATTTATTTTTAACGGTTCAGATATTTTTGTCTTCTCCATTTTGCCACCGGTTAAACCTTTATGATCCGCATCCCGTTTGAACTGAGTTTTGACAGTGTTTTCTGGCAAAGCTCTCCCCTGTCGTGGTTGGTTATGAGGGTATACTTCTTCTTGTTTTTCATGTCTATCTTCATCATCCTCATGCTTCTTGACTGGTACGTGCATTCTCTTCCTATTTTAGAGCTGTCGGCAAGTATTATTATCTCGCTTGCCCTCCTGGTTATGTGTTCTACCTGCTGGACTGTATTTATATCGTCGGATGTAAGGCCCTTTGCGGATATGCCGGGGCTGCCCATGATAACCTTTCCGATCCGGGAGAAATTGAAGTGTATGTCCACGATGCTGAGGTTCTTCCTCGACACCTCTCCCGAGACGATCCCAATGAAGTTTTCAAGGAAAAACGATTCGTAGCTCTTGAGCCATACGTTGAGAACGAAAACGTTGTTTGTCCATATCTTCAGCATGAAATGTTTTTCTGACCGGGCAAGGTATTCTCCCACGAAGGAAGCCGTTGTTCCTGCGCCCAGGAAAATATCGTCCCCCGTGGAAATCAGTTCCATGCATTTTTGGGCTATTTTTTCCTTCTGCTCCTGGTTAAACTTGCGTCTCTTCTCGAATGAAAGAAACAGGTCTTTTATATCCATATTTTAATTTTACATAATAGTGTGCAACTTGTCAAGTAAATTGCAATAATAATTGTAAATAAATTTGAAAGGTGTTTTTGAGAAAACTTCCACGCCGGTTGTTTAATGCAGAAATTATGAAGAGACGGGCCAATCCCTTTGGCTTTCTTTCAAAGTTTGTATCCTGTTCCGGATGGACAACTGCGGTAACTTGAGGATCTTTTTCAACCCGGTTGTCAGGATTTCCTGAGCCAGGCTTCCTGTTTGCTTTCTTCAGTGTACTCCTGGAGTTCCACTATGTTTCCGTCGGGATCCTGGAACTTCACTCCCCAGCTCCTGTCCTTTCCCCTGCCTATTTCGGATGTTTCTATGCCGCCGGCCCTTATATTTTCAACCATCTTCCGGATATCCGTTACTTCAAGGCTCAGGTGCTGGTAGGATTGGTTTTCAGCCCTGTTTCCGTGGCTTCTTTCGAAAAGTTCAAGGAAATTTCTTTCTCCCGCATGCAGGTAAGCGCCGAACCTTTTGCCTTCATCATTCACGTAATCGAAAGCAGTTTTCATTCCGAGAATTCCACAGTAGAATTGAATGGATATATCGAGATCATTGACTATAAAGCAGGCATGCGCAATTCCTTTTATCATTTCTCTTTTCTCCTTTGTTCATTCCTGGTTGCCATGAGCCTTTTGTAACGGAATCATGGTTTTGTCCTTATGAAGGATTTTTCGGGATTCAGCTTATAGATTTTAGAATAAAAATGTCAGTAGTTCAATTTATTCAGAGGGGAATTGACATCCGCTGGAAAAAAAACATAAAATACAAGCAATTTGAGTTCATGGGAGGAAAAGACAATGAAAAAGATTGTATTCCTTGTAATTGCATTGGCCGGATTATCGATAGCCGGGGCCGAAGATAAAAATTCCGGGAAACTCCTGACCGTTCTCAAGGCTGAAGGAACCGTTTACATCAGAAGCCATTTTAACGATACTGAAGATTTGCTGATTACCCTGGGCTTAGGAAAGAATAAACAGGTTAATTTTACGGGTGGATTTCTTCTTGACAAAAATGCCGGGATGGATCCGGCTGCCCTTAAATCCGCGAGGAATTTCCATCGGAACGGGGACGATGCCTGCGCCCTGATAATTAACGGAACAGCCATAGGGGGCAACCACGGCGCTGCAGTGGGACTTGAGCTTACATGTGAAAACCATGGAAGGACGGTTGAAGACATAGGAAGTGAATGGAGAGATGAAAAAGGCAGAAAGTTTTACCTGATCAAGATACCCGATAAAGACAAACTTCTCTTTCTCGGGGAAAATAAAAGCGAGGGAGATATTTGGAAGTTTGAAAGAAGG
>JAKPNC010000132.1 GCA_029548585.1 bacterium
TTGTTTTCATAGGGCTCTCAAGGATCGTCTGTCAGGCAGGTTTGCCGGCCGCACGTGCCCAGTGCATACCGACGGTCTACGCATCTTACCTTCTTCCGCCCGGCATGCTTACAGAACAGGGGTACCTGGTACTGGGCATGCAGTACAGCTGGGCTGCGGACATACGGTCTTCCATAATGGCTACCACCGGCCAGACCCTGAGGATCCACGGAGAGACAAGCATTTCACCGAGGTTCCTGTTCCTGTCCGTCATGGTGGCCATAACTGTCTCATACATCTCTTCGGCCTGGATGCACTTATACGGGGCGTACACCATTGGAGCCCTTAATGCATCTACAACGGGTTCCTCGGGCGGAGGCGGACCATGGTTTTTCGGGGGCCAGATGTCAAACTGCGTGGCCAATTTCATCATTCCAAAGATATCGTCTCCCATAACGCGCGGGATGATCCTTTCCCGATATATATTCACCCTGACAGGCGGCGCAGCAATGGGTGCGCTTATGTTCCTTCATTCGAAATTCCTATGGTGGCCAATACATTATATAGGTTTTCCCATAGCAGAATCGCTGCCTCTCCAGAACTGGTGGTTTGCCATCTTCCTGGCGTGGCTCGTTAAGGGTGTTATCCTAAGGTTCGGGGGTCATAATGTTTATAAAAAGAGCGTACCGTTCTTTCTCGGGATGATCCTCAGCCACGTAACATGGATGGTCGTGGAAAGTTTGATAAACCTGGTTATGAAGACTTGAAAAAAACTTGCGATGAAATATAAGCCGGTCTTATTATATGGTAGTTCAGGAAACGATGAGAAGCTTTGTGTGCGTAGGGTCATATTAATAGGTTTTTCCCTCCCTGAGCAGGATTGACGAGGGTAAGAGATATCCTTACCAGAGAGAGAAAAATCAATATAAAAACATAGCCATGTTTGGCAGAACTCATTACATTAAAAGGAGAATGTGATATGGATAAAAAGTCTATTGAATTCCTGAAGGAAATGATGGCGGCCTCAAGTCCGTCCGGATTTGAAACCGAAGTTCAGCAGGTAGTAATGAAGCATATGAGTAAGTCGGCCGACAGGGTGGAATCCGACGTTCTCGGAAACGTGGCGGCCGCACTTAACGAAAAGGGAAGCCCGAGGATAATGCTCGCAGGCCACTGCGACGAGATAGGATTGCTGCTCCAGCACATAAATAACGATGGGTATCTTTACTTCCAGCAGATAGGCGGAATTTATCTTCCGGCCCTTCAGGGTCAGAGGGTTACCGTACAAGGACGAAAGGGAAAGGTTCCCGGGGTAATAGGAAGGAAGAAAGGGGAGTCCACTGAAGTCCCGAAATCTTTTCCAATAGAGAGTCTCTGGGTGGACATAGGAGCGAAAAGCAGGAAGGAAGCTGAAGACATTGTGGCCATAGGAGATCCCATCACCTTTCCGGCAAATTTCCAGGAGCTACCAAACAACCTGCTTCTATCGAGGGGATTCGATGACAAGATAGGGGTTTTCGCGATTGCCGGGATCATCAAGGAACTCTCGGGCGCAAAGTTTGCTCCTGCCGTTTTCGGCGTGTCAACCGTGCAGGAAGAAATCGGGACAAGGGGAGCCACCACGAGTTCTTTCAACATAAATCCCGATATCGGCATAGCAATCGATGTGATAGAGGCCACCGACTACCCGGACACGGACAAAAGGACAAAGGGAGAAGTCGCCCTGGGCAAGGGACCGGTACTCCATCGGGGCGCCAACATAAATCCCGTCATAGGCAGGATGCTCATTGATACAGCACGGGAGCTCTCTATGCCTTACCAGGTAACCGCGGCTGCAGGTCCCACAGGAACCGATGCGCGCGCCATGCAGCTTGTAAGGGCGGGGGTTGCGACCGCACTGATAAGCGTTCCCCTCAGGTACATGCATACTTCCGGAGAGATAATATCCCTTGACGATATAGAGAATATAGTGAAACTGGTAGTGACGCTGGTAAAGAAAATGAAGAAGGATACGTCCTTTCTGCCGCTGTAAAAAATTCTGACACTCTTGTGCCGAATGTGAAGTCGCACATCCTGAAAGGAGATTCTTATATAAAGTCACGGATCATTTTATAATCTCATGACAGGCAAGAGACGGGACGCTGAAGGATTTCATGGCCACAATTGCGCATTGATGTCAGATGCCTCAGGTGTGAAATGGAACATTTTTCATATATCCGTGTCTTATTATTAAAGACGGGGAATTTCTCTCCGCCTAAGGGGGGTGGGGTGAAAAGGAAAAATTTAGTTTTCCTTATGGCTGCGGAACTTCTTTTATCAACAGGCGTACGTTTTCTGCAGGCGTCATCAAACGGTATAACATCTGTTTCTCTTT
>JAKPNC010000138.1 GCA_029548585.1 bacterium
CCGGGGGAGGCTAAGGGCATGGGGCATGACAACATGAACAAAGGCTGGCCCGGAAACCCGGAAGGGCACGAAATAGAACAGATGATCTTCATCATACACCAGGCCCTCGCCAGGGAGGCGACCCATAACATCGACATGCACTGCTGGAGCCGGTTCAACGTTGCTGAGGCAGTTCCCAGGGACAACGAGGAGACAGTCTCCTTCGCCCTCGCGTCGGCCCTTCCCCTGGTTGACATAAGAAAGGGGGGATACGACGACCTGCCGGGAAGCATAACCAAGATATTCGCCAGGACGGGAAGGCCTTCCTTCTACGTGGAATTTTCCGGCCAGTACATGCTTTCCGAAAAACAGGTAAACCTGGGAGTGCGCATGCTGGAAAACTGTTCAAAGCATATAGGCGTCTTCGAAGGGGAACCCGAGGGAACGGAGGAATCCCTTGTAACCAGAGACGGACTGCCCGGACCTGTAACGGTAACAGCAGGAATGAACGGCCTTTTTGTTGAAAACGGATGGGAACCCGGAGATTACGTGAATGAAGGAGACCTGCTCGGCACCCTTTTCAGCGACTCAACCCTGGAAACCGAAGAAATCAAGGCGCCCCTCGGAGGTCTTCTGTCAGCTTACGGCTGCCACAGGAGGTTGTCGGACGTCGACCTGGCCGCCATGCATCCCTACGCCGACAAGGGAGACACCGTTGCAAAAATAATAGCCGGAAAGGAGAAAAGATGACACAGGAAAAACCCAGACCATTGGTGTGGTCAAACCTTCTTCACCTCGGATACAACATGTGGGAAGACAGGGGCCCTGACCATAGGCTTGCGGAAGGTGAAAACCCTCAATATCCTCCCAGGACATATCTCAGGTTCGAAACCGGCGTGTGGGACCTTCTCCTGAAGAAGATGTCGGAAGCCGGAATGAACATGGTTCTCATCGACCTGGGAGAAGGGGTGAAGTACGACAGCCACCCCGAACTTGCAGTGCGCAACTCCTGGTCAACTTCAAGGCTGAAACAGGAAATCGCGAAGATAAGGGCCCTGGGCATGGAA
The DNA here is from genome assembly GCA_029548585.1 of bacterium. Lineage (GTDB taxonomy): Bacteria > Ratteibacteria > UBA8468 > B48-G9 > JAFGKM01 > JALNXB01. Next base: position 1,047 of record JAKPNC010000138.1, read on the forward strand.
CCCATACCAAAGCTCAACTTCTCCGCGGGACACGACAACTGGCTTGGCGAATATTCAAGGTGCGTATCAACCGATACTTACTACAGGGTGTGCAGCGAGCTTATCGGGGAGGTAATAAGCCTTTTCGACAAACCGAGGTTTTTCCACCTTGGCATGGACGAAGAAACCGCCTCTCACCAGAAAAAGCTGTCCTACGCCGTAATCCGGCAGTACGAACTCTGGTGGCACGACCTCTATTTTCTGGTCAACGAGACGGAAAAAAGAGGGGTCCGCGCGTGGATATGGTCCGATTATATGTGGAACCACACGGAAGAGTTCCTGCAGAAAATGCCCAAATCCGTGGTTCAGAGCAACTGGTATTACGGAAATATCTTTAACCAGGATATCAACTATGTAAAGGCATATCATGACCTGGAATCCCACGGATACGACCAGATCCCCACGGGAAGCAACCACGGGTGCGCGGAGAATCTTGCCCTCACGGTCGAATATTGCAGAAAGCATATCTCTCCTTCAAGGTTGCTCGGCTTCATGCAGGCCCCATGGAGGCCGACAATCAGTCCCTACCTGGCGAACCACATCCAGGCTATCGAAGAGGCGGGAAAAGTCATAAAGAACATGCAAAGCAATCCGTGAAAAAGCGGGATTCCAGGCAAAACATCTCTTTGGGGAAACCAGGTGGAGGAAATCAAATGAAGACCGGACCGGCAGCTATGATGAAATCGCTCTTGATCATCTTTAGTCTTTTCACGTTTCTCTCAGGAGAAGGAACACAGAAAGAAAACGAGTTGCGGATTCTGAAATCAGGCGATACGGTCTATATAAGAAGCCGGTTTTCTGGGCAGGATGACATTGTCACCAGCGTGGGCCTGGGCAGCAACAACAGGCAAATCAATATTATAGGAACGTTTCTGATTGACAGAACAGTCCCGATGGATATTGATTCCCTTCCAACAAACCGTTATATCCACCGCATGGGAGACGACGCGGCTGGCGCTTTCCTGATAAACGGGACCGGCGCCATAGGCGGCAATCACGGACTCTCAGGCGCGATTGAGATATCTTCAGCCGACCACGGCAGGACTCCTGAAGATCTCGGAAGCGAATGGGAGGACATAAACGGCAAGAAGTTTTACCTCGTGAGGATCGTCAGCAAAGACAAGCTCCTGTTTCTCGGCAAGAATACCCCCGTTGGGGATATGTGGAAATTTGACAACAGTCTGCGCGGGCCTTCTCTCAAAAGCAGTTCCCGAAATGCCGTTATCACATTTCCCGACGTAAAAATAAGTTACGGAGCCAAGCCCGGAGGTGTTCCATATTTTACGCAATTATGGCCTGCTCTCAGGATAAAGAAACAGGAGTACCTTTTGGACGGAAAGATTCCTTTGAAAGAGAAAGAAGCCGCCTCATGCGAATGGTTTGACATAGTGGAAGATTACGACATCATTAATCCCGGCTCCGTTCTTTCGGACATCATAAGTCATCCCGGGCAGGAACGGAGTTTTGTCGCCGGACATCTTGACGCCGTTTTGAACGATTATACCGTATACAGGTTTTTCCCCAACGGGGCATGCGTGGTCTACCAGAAAGTGAAGGCGTTGCAGGATTTCACCATGCAACTTTTCCTGGGAGTCATGACGGCCCGGCTGACCATGAAGGATTGCGGTTACCAGGCACATGAATACTATATTCCCAAGACCCTCCCATTCTCCGTGAACGACGTTAACTACGACTTCCTCCGCATACAGGATTTTGCAGGTGGGAAGAATTCGTCCGCTCAACTGGCTTCGACTCTGAATTTTTCGGAAAAAGACAAGAATGTGGCGGATCCTCAAAATCCCCCGGACAGGTTTATACAATTTCTCGGAAAGAAGGAAGGAAGCCGCACGGAAAGAGAAGTGGGATTTGCGCTCGGGTACTCGTTGATACACGGCATGAGCGTTCCTTCCGAGAGGGTAAAAAACACCGACAGGTTTTTGCAGATCGCTTATACAAAAAAGACCTATCCTTCCGTGGCGGACACAAAAATGGGAAATGTCGCAAAAGGGACGGATCTCTATTTTGTCGGGTACCGGCACTATTTCAATCCGGGGCTGTCAGGCAACGCGACGTGTCTCTACTGGAACAGGCAGGAGAATGACACTGTGGTTTATGCCGACTATCACAAATCCGTTGAGCGGGATACCATAAAACTTCCGCCTGAGCTGGCGGGAAAGAAATTTGAGGTGGTAGAAAAAACGCCTTCAGTGACTCTTCATTCCGAAAACAGGGTCCCGGAAGAAGGCATACATCTTTCAGTCACGGATGGCTACGGGTACGTCGTATTGAGGGTATTCTGAATTCAGCCATGGAAACAAGGCCTCCCGCCGTCCGGTTTCTTAAACTTGCATCCATTTCCCCGGACGGTTTTATTGCCAATGGTCCAGATTCTTTATCCTGGCTCATCCCGTGTTGAAAAGACCGAAAATTGACAGTATATAGCTATTCGTGTTAATATTGGGAAGGTAGATTCCCCGTTTTAACAATCTTTGGAGGAAAAAATGAAAAAGCAGAGAGTTGTTACTTTCGGAGAGATAATGCTGCGCCTTAAATCCCAGGGAGCAGACAGGCTTTTCCAGACCCCCCTTCTGGAAGCGACATTCGGCGGAGGAGAGGCCAACGTGGCGGTTTCCCTTGCAAATTACGGAGTTGAGGCCGCATTCGTTTCCGTTCTGCCGGACAACGAGATTGCCAGGGCATGCGTTGCCAACCTGAGAAGTTTCGGGGTGGACACGTCCCTTATCGCCTCGGGCAAAGGCAGGATGGGGATATATTTCCTCGAAAACGGCGCAAACCAGAGAGGTTCAAAGGTAGTCTACGACCGTTCGGGATCTGCAATTTCCATGGCCGGCAACGATTCGATAGACTGGCAGAAGGTTTTCAGCAACGCCACCTGGTTCCACATCACCGGCATCACCCCGGCAATCAGCCAGTCGGCTGCTGACCTCTCCATGGCTGCAGTAAAGGCGGCCCGGCAGGCAGGGGCCACGGTGTCATGCGACTTCAATTACAGGTCAAAGCTCTGGAAATACGGGAAGACCGCACCGGAGGTGATGACAGAACTGGTAAAGCATGCGGATTACGGCATAGCCAACGAGGAAGACTGCCAGAAGTCCCTGGGCATAGAGGCCGACATAGCCGTGGAAAAAGGGAAACTGGATATCTCCAGGTACGAACAGCTTACGGAGAAAGTCCTTAAAAAATTCCCCTCCATGAAAGCTATAGCCATCACTCTCAGGGAGAGCAGGAGCGCGGACAGCAACGGATGGTCCGCCTGTATGAGGGATTCCGGTGGATTTTACCTGAGCAAAAAGTACGAGATAAACGACATAGTTGACAGGGTAGGCGGAGGAGATTCCTTCTCGGGAGGCCTTATTTACGGGCTCATATCAGGGAAGGACAATGAGTCCGCACTCAACTTTGCGGTGGCCGCCAGCTGCCTGAAACATTCCGTCAACGGGGACTTCAACAGGGTATCGGTCAAGGAAGTCGAAGGGATAATGGGCGGCAACGTGTCGGGAAGGGTCCAGAGATAAGAGCGCACGCATGGAAAAAGAAGCATGAACAGGAAAGAGATAAACGGTATAAAAGGAGAATGAAATGGAGAAAAAATGCTGTTGTTCAGAATGCAGGGAATGGGAATACGCGATGAAGGTAAAGGTTTACGGAAATGCCGACCGGATGGGGGCGGCTGCAGCTGACAGGGCGGCAAGCATACTGAAGAAGTACACCTCAGAGAAGAAGCCGGTGCTCTGCGTTTTTGCCGCGGCGCCTTCCCAGGACACATTTCTTGCCCACCTTTCAAAGAAGGAAGGCATCGACTGGTCCGGGATAACGGCCTTCCATCTAGACGAATACCTGGATCTTCCGCGCAACCATCCAAACACGTTCGAATCATACCTTCGCAAGAACATATTTGAGAAAGTGCGGATCCCCGAAGAGAAGATCAACTTCATAAAGGGAGTGGCGGGATCCCCGGCGGAGATAGCCGAAAAATACGGCGCCAGCCTTGCGAAAGCTGTAAAGAAGGTCAGGGAGAATGGCGGTATTTACATTGCCTTCATAGGGATAGGGGTGAACGGACATATCGCCTTCAACGAACCCGGAACAGACATCTTCTCATCCAAGTGGGTTCTGCCAATAGAGATAGACGACGTTTCGGTCAAACAGCAGTTTGACGATTACAAGGACCACCCCGATCCGGCCGCCAGGTACGCCACCCTGGCAGACGTACCGAGGAAAGCCCTCACAATGAGCTGTGCCGCCATTCTGGAGGCAGATGCCATACTGACGCTGGTACCGGGCTCTCAGAAGGCCGAGGCCGTAAGGAAGGCTCTTGAAGGCCCCGTCACAGCGGACCTTCCGGCATCCCTTCTCCGGCAGCACCGCACCGCGATCCTATACCTGAACGACGACTCTGCCAGCAAGCTGAGCGAGCCGCCTTCAGTGAAAAAGTAAAAATCACATAATACGGGAGACAAAATGGAAAATAAGACAAGGGCGCCCAAACTTTCCGACAGGATCAGGGGACGAAAGCTTCCGCACATAGGGCTTTTGAACAGAGAAGAACTCGAGGAGATAATATCCCTCGGGGAATGGTTCAGGGAGAACAGGTACGACATGACTTACTCGGACCTGCTGAAGGGAAGGGTCCAGGCCCTCCTCTTTGTCTACGAATCTACCCGCACCCGCATGGGGTTCGAGGCGGCAATGGCCCAGCTGGGCGGACACAACATATACCTGCCCGTCAAGGAAACCCAGATGGGGCGGGGCGAAAGCGCCGCGGACACGGCAAGGGCGATGGACCAGTTCATAGACGTCTTTTCGGGCAGGCTTTGGAAACAGGATGACATGGATACGTTCGCAAAACATCTGAACTGCCCTGTTCTCAACGCGTGCACCCCTCTTGACCATACGACCCACGTCATAGGGGAGCTCATGTGCATAAAGCAGGCAAAGGGAAAGCTGGAAGGCCTTAACCTTGTTTACACCGGCATGGCGCGGGGCATCCTTCACTCCTTTGTCAGGGTATGCCCTGTACTCGGGATAAACCTTACCCTTGCCATCCCGCCTTCCTACACCAGGACCCTTAACAAGGAAATAATGGAAGAAGGGAAAAAGAGAGCGGAAGCCAGCGGCACGCGCCTGGAGGTATGCGAAAACCTCAAGAAGGCTGTAAAGGGAGCCGATTTCATCCAGGCAAGCACTCTCATCCGCAGCATGCTCGCGGGAGAACAGTCCCCCGAAGAGAAGGAAGTGGAGATATCCCAGTGGACGGTAACCGACGAGGTCCTTGATGCAGCCGGCCCGGGCGTGTTATACAGCCATTCAGGCCCGGCACACCGAAATGTATGCGCAACAGACTCTGTCTTGGACGGGGCCCGTTCCCGCGTCCCGGAAGAAGCCAAGAATGCCATCTTCTCCAAGAAAGCGCTCCTGGCCCTCATGGTAAGATAAAATAAAAGCAGCGCGGCAGGGAATTACTTCTTCCTTTGCCGCGCTGTTTCTTTTTTCCCTGTTACTTCTTCTGGAGAAGATGTATCGCAAAACCGGCAACCTCGTCCCTGAGGTAGACCGCTACCAGTTCGCCTTTGGCATCCTTCTTGGCAGTCTCATGGTTCACCTTGATGCCTTTGCCTTCAAGCCATGCGGCCGCCCTTGAAATGGAATTGGTAGAGATGGCGATATGGCCGTTGGCTCCAAGCCCCTTGCTCTTATTCACCTCGATGCCTTTTCCTGCAAAGTTGGAGCTGTTTCCCTCCTTGAGGGGGAAGTTGAACATTGAAGAGAACGTTTTTGCCGCGCCAATAGAGGCGTCGGCGTCAGGGGCGTTGATCCCCAGGTGGGCAAGCTCGAAACCGAGCATGATATTTATCGCTTCCGCTGCAAGAGACGTTATCTTTGCGAAATCCCCGGCCTTGACCACGTCATCCTTGGCCAGCCAGGTGCCTCCCACCGCAGCGACCTTGGGGAAACCGAGATATTTGTTCATATTCTCAGGATTGACTCCCCCAAGGGGCATGAACCTCACCTGGCCGTAAGGGCCGCTGAGGGCCTTGAGAGTATCGAGGCCGCCAAGGGCTTCGGCCGGAAAGAACTTGAGAACCCTGAGGCCGAGTTCAAGAGCCACCTCTATGTCCGAAGGGGTGGCCACTCCCGGGAATACCGGGACTTTCCTGTCAATGCAGTGCCTGACGACTCCCGGGTTAATGCCCGGGGAAACGATGAAGGCAGCCCCCGCTCCGAGAGCCCTGTCAACCTGTTCGACCGTCAGTACGGTGCCCGCACCCACAAGCACCTCCGGCACCTCGCCCGCGATCCTGCGGATGGATTCCTCTGCCGCATCGGTCCTGAAGGTAATCTCGGCCAGAGGCAGTCCTCCTTTTGCCAGCGCCTTTGCAAGGGGTACCGCATCGTCTGCCCTGTCTAACTTTACAACGGGAACTATTCCAAGCTCTTCTATTTTTTTAACGATATCCATGTGTTGCCTCCGTATGTTTTCCATCTCCGCCTGGCGGTACCTGCCGTCATACCTTGTTGACCGGATATAAAGGCTTACCCCCGAGCAGCACCTCCCGCACGTTGCAGGCAGCCTTCGTCTTCAGCTCGAGGATGGATTCCTCGGTGTAAAAGCCCACGTGTCCGGAAAGAGTTATATTCTCAAGGGTCAAAAGGGGATTATCCTTTTCAATCGGTTCCTTCTCAAAAACATCCAGTCCGGCGCTGTCTATCCAGCCTTCCTTCAACGCCCTGTAAAGAGCTTTTTCGTCCACTATGGCGCCCCTGGAGGTGTTTATAAAGATCGCCGTCGGTTTCATCTTGCTGAAAAGCACTTCGTTAAACATCTTCCTGGTTTTATCAGTAACGGGCATATGGACCGAGAAATAGTCTCCATCCCTCAGGGCCGTCTCCATGTCCACCTTCTGCCCGCCGTTTGAAGAGATGGCGCTTGCGTCTATATAAGGGTCGTATACCAGCACCTTTCCCGGTTCAAAGCCTGCAAGCTTCCTGTGAACGGCCCGGGCAATCATCCCGTACCCGAAAAAAACAAAGGTTTTTCCCTTGATCCTGTACTGGGGCGATGTTGCCTTTATATCCCACACGCCCGACCTAACCTGCCTGTCCCTCTGGGCTACCTTCCGCACGCAGGACAAGAATAATCCCATGGCCTGGTCAGAGACGTCTTCGCCGCAGTAATCAGGCACATTGGCCACCCATATTCCCCTGGCAGTCGCCGCCTCAACGTCCACGTTGTCATAACCGACTCCGTACCTTGAAATGACACGGCATTTCTCCATCCTGTTTATTACCTCCGCAGTCACGGGGGGAAGATTGGCAATGAGCCCGTCCGCATCGGCCACAGCATTTATAATTTCAGATTCAAGATTGCTCCTTACCGAAAGCACCTCGGCCCCGGCCGGCTCAAGAACTTTCTTCTCCGCCTCATAATCGGGATAATAACGGTCGTCCGCTATCACTACCTTGTATTTCATAAGATGCTCCTTTGCACCCTGTCAGCCCCTCATACCTGTCCCGGGTTGCCCGTAAAGATCCTTTTTTTCACACCGCCAGGAATCGTCACACTCCGCTGAAAGAACCGAATCCGCCGTCTATGGCCAGGCTGCTTCCGGTCGTAAAAGACGCGGACGGGGAACACAGGTAAACTATCCCGCCCAGGAGTTCTTCCGGCTTGCCGTAACGGCCCATGGGAGTCCCGCCGAGAATATCCTGTCCGCGGCTCGACTTAAGCACGCCCGGAGTCTTGTTGATCAGGTCGGCATTCTGAAGAGTGGGGAAAAACCCAGGCCTGATCTCGTTGACCCGTATGAGAGGGGAATGGTTCATTGCAAGGTCTGCGGCCAGCCACTTGGTGAAGTTGCTGACGGCGGCTTTCGCGGCCGAGTAAGCTACCGTCCTTGAAAGAGGGGTATCCGCGCTCATCGAGGACGTGTTTATGATAACTCCTTCCTTCTGCTCTATCATCTTCTCGACAAATACCAGGGAAGGCAGAACCGTTCCCAGTATGTTGAGGTCAAAGACAAACTTTATCCCTTCGGGGGAAAGGTTGTGGAAATAAACCCCTTCCTCTTTATTTGTCAGCGCCCTGGGATGGTTGCCTCCCGCCCCGTTAATAAGGATGTCAACCCTTCCGAACTTCTTCACAACAGCCTTGTATGCATTCCTGACGCTCTCCTGGTTAAGCACGTCCACGGCAACTGCCAGGGAGTCCGTCCCGGATTCTTTCACGTCCCGGGCCGTCTTTTCAGCTTCTTCCAGCCTCAGGTCAAGCGCGGCTATCTTGACCCCGAGTTGGGCCAGCCCCCTCGCAACGGTTCCGAAGAGGATCCCGCCCGCTCCCGTGATTACAGCGGTTTTTCCTTCAAGCGAAAACATTTCCCTGAGTTTCAATTCCGATCTTCCCATCTTTGTCATCTCCTATTTTGAATGAACTTCCGGTATTGTTCGTATCATCCCCAGAGGCCTTTTACCACAGCCCCTTTCAGGTTCGACTCGTACATGGCTGCAATTATCTCCACGCAGGCCAGGCCCAGCTCCGGGCTGCATCCGTACATTACCTCGCTGCCGCCGGCAACGCAGTCGACCGCGTAGGCAAGCTCCTGTACGTAACCCAGGTTAAAGAACTCGTCCACAGCGGGGCGGGTCCATCCGACGGTCGTGTCGGCCTTCTCTATGGCGTAGGAATACCCGTTGCGGCTGTAAACCGTCAGCGGGGATCCGAAAGTCAGGTCCACTTTGATGTTTCCGGTAGTCCCGTATATCTCGACGATATCGTTCATGCCTCCCACGGTTATGTAATTCCCTTCCACGAAAGCCCTCTGGCCGTTTTCAAACTTCATCATGCCCATGCCGAAATCCTCTCCCGTATTCTTCTTGTGGATGAAATTTGATTCGCCGCCGCCCGTGCACATGGAAAAGACCTCAACAACCTTATTCTTTCCTCCCTGCCCGAGGAACTGGAGAATCCATCCCACCGGGTGTATTGCAAGGTGTATGAGGCTGCCCCCGCCGCATGTTTCCTTCTTCTGGGCAAAAGGGCTGTGGGTGCCGTTGTGGCACTCTTTCGCCTTCACGTAAAGGGGCTCTCCTATACCGCCTTCACTGACAACCTCCGAGGCCCTGCGCATCGCCGGCGCAAAGGTCCAGTCTTCGGCATACAGAAGCTTGACGCCCTTCTTCCTGCATGTTTCCACCATCTGCCTCGCATCCGACGGATTGGTTGCCAGGGGTTTTTCACAAAGGACGTTCTTCCCTGCTTCCGCGGCGGCCATGACCACGGGATGATGGAGAAAATTAGGCACGCACACGGATACCAGATCGAGGGATTCCTTTTCAAACATCTCCCTGTAATCCTTGTAAACCTTCGGGATCTTCCACTTTGACGAGAATTCTTCCAGGTTATCTATGGCTGCGATGGCGGCTATTTCAACCCGGCTGTTGCGGCTGTAGCTGTCGGCATGAAAATCTGCCGCAAACTTGGAACCCACAATACCTACCCTCACCTTGTCTTTCATATATCCTCCCCGTTTTCATCCGGAACAACCTGCGGCATGGACGTGCAGAATATCCCGTTCCGCGGCTTTCCGGCCTTTTCTTCATATCGGCTTATCGTCAGTCTGCAGCATCTCCAGGGTCTTGTTGGGACACATCTGTACGCACATCCCGCAGGCCACGCATTTATCCTCGTCCATTCTTATTCTTCCTTCGTCATCGAGTTTGTTGGCAAACATCTTGCAGAGGGTAACGCACGTTTCGCACCCGGCTCCGCACCCGCAGGCAAGACACCTTGAAGCTTCTGTCACGGCCTGTTCCCGGGTAAGCATGGGGGCGTGGTTTTCAAAATCCCGGATTCTCTCCCTGCCGGGCTTCTGTTCCAGCCTGGGCCTCCAGGCCCTGGGTTCTTTCCCGTGCCTGACCAGTACCGCATCCTTGTCCGTTTCCTTTTCAAGAGGCGGGTACTTCAGGAAAGCTTCATCCTGCCCGGACAAATATATGTCAATGGATGCGGCGGCCCTTTTTCCCATGGCAATCGCCTTTATAATATCGGCAGGCCCCGTGGCGCAGTCTCCCCCCGCGTATACTCCTTCCATGCCTGTGGAACAAGTAAGAGGATCTGCCTTTATGCAGCCCCTGGAGTCCACGGAGAGTCCGCCCGCTTCCACCCTCTGGCCAAGAGCGGTGATAACCGTGTCGGCTTCCAGCACAAATTGGGTGCCGGCGACCTCCACCGGCCGCCTCCTGCCGCTCGGGTCGACCTTCTCCTCAAGCACGTAGTTCAGAAGCCTTACGCCCCTGACTCTGCCTGCTTCAACGATGATTTCGGTGGGAGCCACCAGGTACATTATCCTGGCGCCCTCCTCCTCGGCTTCCCAAACCTCCTCGGCTGTAGCCGGCATCTCCTGCCTCGTCCTGCGATAGAGGATGTAAACCTCCGAAGCCCCCAACCTCAGGGCTGTACGGGCGGCATCAACGGCAGTAAATCCTCCTCCTATCACGGCAACCTTTTTGCCGTCAACGGACTTGCGGGCAGATACCGTGTCTCTGAGGAAAGATACCGCGTCGAGGCAGCTTGCCGACGACTCCTCTCCCTTCACCCCCAGCTTCATCCCCTTTTGAGCGCCTATCCCGACGAAGAAAGCCTTGTATCCCTCGTCTTTCAAAGACTCGAGAGTAAAATCCTTGCCCATGGACATGCCCGTCCTTATATCCACTCCGAGATCCCCGAGAACCTTTACCTCCTTGTCTATATCGTCGTCGTTAAGCCTGAAAGCCGGGATGCCGTACCTAAGCATTCCGCCTGTCCTGGAGGCCGCCTCAAACATGGTAACCCTGTAACCGGCGCGGGCAAGATCGTATGCGGCGGATATGCCCGCAGGCCCCGAACCTATGACGGCAACCTTCTCCTGCCTGGGTTTACCCTTTTTATTGAGGATATCCGGCTTCCATCCTTCCCGTTCGGCCATGTCAAGCACAAACCTCTTTATTTCCCTTATCATCAGGGGCTGATCCTTTAGCCCCCTTGTGCACGCCTTCTCGCACGGGTAGTCGCAAACCTTGCCGCAGACAGACTGGAGAGGCGACTTTGACATTATCAGCTGGTACGCCTCCTCGAACCTTTCTTCCGCTACCCTGCGGACATAACCCTGTGCAGGCACTGAATTGGGACATTCAAAGATACAGGGAGCCACGGGACGAGGTTCCTTCATCTGCACATGGCCCGGATAGAGAGTCAGCTCCGGCGCCGAAGTGATCGCCGGCACCAGGATATCCCTCATCTCCCTGGGAGACCGGTAACCTTTCTCTTTCATGTAATTCTTGAAACCGTGGATAAGTTCCGGCATGAATCCGAATCCGCTCACGAGGGTTTCGGCGCATATGCCTATGAGATCCGCGCCGCACATGACCATCTCAATGGCGTCCTTCCAGTCTGAAATTCCGCCAACTCCCGTGAGAATCCTGTCAGGACCGCATGTCTTGCGCATCTCGTACACGTCCCTCAGGGCAAGGGGTTTCAGCCATTTGCCGGCAAGGCAGGCCATGCCTATCTCCTTCTGCAGGTAATACATGGAACTGGTCGGATCATCGAGATTTATCGGAGGAACCCCGAGCCGGTTGGCCGTGCCCCCAACCACGTCGGCCCCGGATTCAAAGGCGGCGCGGGCTATCTTTCCTATCTGGCCTCCCTCGGGGGTAAGCTTCAGGAAAACGGGTATCTTTACGGTTGCCTTGACCGCCGAAACCACCTGGGTCGCCACGCCCTGGTTCTTTCCCATGCTCGCCCCTGTCTTCGGCCCGCCGGTATCCTTGCCTGTTACCTCGACGTTGAAAGACATGTTGGGACAGCACATGTTAAGTTCTATAACGTCAGCTCCCGCATCCTCGCACTTCTTGGCCATCTCGGCCCATCCCTCCGGCCCCTTATCCCCGGCGTAAGTGATATTGGCAAAGAGCACGAGCTCCGGCGTCTTCTTCTTTCCTTCCTCTATCAGCTTCAGCAGCTCGTCAAGCAGGAGCCTCTTTTCAGCCGTAAAGGAAAAGATGCCCGTCTCGGGATAATAGCCGTACCTCGGAACCCTGTTTATGTAGGGCAGGGGATAGACGGTAAGCTTGAGGCTGGCCCCCCCCCATCCGCAGTCCCTTATCTTTTCAAGCTGTTCTATCGTCATGGTGGTGGGGCCGGAAGATACGTAAAACGGGTTGCGGAACCTGACTCCGCAAATAACAACCGGGAGATCGAAATCGTTGTAACGGGACATTGAACCCTCCGTATGATTAAAAAAACCTGGTTTATGGCCTGACCAAAAAATGGATTGACATGCCAGCAAGCTTATGCCGCTGTCCTCCTGATTTTAACATATCCTGCCTTCCAAGTCAAAAGGCGGATAACCCCGGATTAATTGGATTGATTGCCTTTTTATGTTATTATAACTGTTCACGCGGGATAATCAGCCCGGCATACAAAAGGAGGAATTTAAATGTTAAAGATGTTCAGGGATAAGAACAGCAGGGACCTGATCCTTGCCGCATCGGTGCTGGTACTTGCAATAGTTTTGCTCCTCACCGCAGGCAGCAGGATCTTCGGCAGGTCAACGACCATAGTTTCGGCAGATATTGACAGGATCATGGGTGAACACCCGGCTTTCAAGGAGGCAATGGCCCGTTTCCAGTCAGAGATCACGTCCATGAGCGGCAAGCTTGAGAAGCTCCAGGGAGCCGAAAGGATAAAAGAACAGCAGAGACTCCAGATGGAGCTGCAGAAGATAGCCGCAAAACTCCAGGAAGAAGCCATGTCCAGGGTTATGAAAGACGTAGAAAGCATAGCGAAAAGCAAGGGCTACGACTACATTATAGACAAGAAGAGCATGGTAGCAGGGGGAAAAGACGTCACGGGAGAGATTCTCAGCAGCCTCAAGGGAGGCGACAAGCCTGAAGAGGAGACTCCTCTCCTGCCCATGATACCTGTAAAGTAAGGAGGTTGTCCTGGCAGAAAAAATTCTCAACATAACCAGCGGGGACATTTCCGGCGGGATCATTTCAAGATCCGGAGTCAACGGGGAGGTCTTTGTCTGGCATGACATACTTTACGAAGGGCCGAGAGAGCCCGGATGGCCCGACGAGAAAACCATGGAGGCCCGCTCTTCCTTTTTGGGAAGGACGACGGGAGGGGGGCTGGACAGAAAACTGGTCATGGATACGATGAGAAAGCAGTATGGCCGGCTTGAAAACTTATCCGGGTATGACAAAATAATCCTCTGGTTCGATGCCTGCCTTTTCGACCAGGCCATGCTATGCCACGTTCTCAACTGTCTCAACCTGGTCCAGGCCGGGGGAAAAACAGAACTTATCTGCGTAGATTCTTTCCCGGGCATACTTCCTTACAACGGGCTGGGACAACTCAGCCCGGAACAGGCTTTTTCCGTATACGGCACCCGGCAAAAGGTAAGCGCCGAAGAGTTCTCCTTTGCATCAAGGGTTGACAGGGCTTTTGCCATACAGGACATGGAGGAATTCTCCCGCCTGGCAAGAATGGAAAAGGCCCCCATCCCATGGGTGCCGGACGCAGTCAGAAGGTGGCTTGAAGAACAGCCGGACTCCTCCGGGCTGGGCAAGCTCCAGAGGCTCGCGATACAGGCAGTCAAAAACGGCAAGAAGCATCCTTCGGATATATTGAAGGAGGTAGCCTCAAAAGATACGCCGCCCCGCTACTGGGGAGACACGACCCTGTGGAGCAAGATAAACTCACTGGCGGAAAAAACTCCCCCGCTTGTTTCAATAAAGGGACCTGCCGACAGGCTGCCCCAATGGACGACATCCTTCGGCATGGATGAATTCTCAATTTTCCCCTCGTAAAGACCCTCGCGGAAGACTACCGACACCTGGCAATAAAGCTGGCATTCCATATTGCCATATTTATTGCAAAGCGGCGCTCCCCTTTATCGGCAATGGCCAAAATGAGATATTCCCTTTTTTCCCAAAAGGGATCTGATCCAATCCCTTGACATATTTCATCCCGGGTAGTTAAATATAGATTCTGCATGTGCCCGGCAACCTTGCGGAAAACTCCATTCTCTTCTTTCTTCAGGAACCGGCCGGGGCAAGCCAACAATAAGGAGAAGACAACAATGCCAAGGGAGATCAGGCTGGGACTGGTAGGATACGGAAGCGACCCCAGGGAAGCGGGGAGGGGAAGGACCCTTCTCAAGATGGTCGTCTCACACATGGAAGGAATAAAAGCCGCCGGGATATGCGACATCAACCCGAACGCCCGGGAGATGGCAGGGAAGGATTTTCCGGGAGTCCCCGTGACCGGCGATTTCGAAAAAATGCTCGCAGAATGCCCGATGGACGCGCTTCTCATAGAAACGCCTGCGCATCTTCACGCTCATTTTGCTATCAAGGCGCTTCAAAGTAACATCCACGTGCTTTCCGACATCCCCTGCGTCAGGACTCTGGAAGAAGGATGGAGCCTGTGGGAAGCCCAGGAAAAGAGCAAGGCCTTCTACATGACAGGGGCAAACGCCAACATGCCCGGATGGATAGACTCAGCGCTTGACCTGAAAAAGAAAGGCCTTCTCGGGGATCCTTTTTATGTTCAGACCGCCTACATACACGATTGCCGCGACCTTTGGGAAGCGACCCCCTGGAGGAAAACAGGCATACCGATAATGTACTGCACCCATTCCCTGGGGCCGGTTCTCAAGCTCATTGAGGAAAACCTTGCATGGGTCTCATGTTTCGACACGGGAAGCCACATAAACAAGGAAGAAGGACAGCACGACGCCATGACGGCCATCTTCAGGACGCCTTCAAACGTTGTCGTGCACCTTCTTACCAGCTTCATAAACAACTCCCCCATGGGGGCCCAGCACAACTACAGGTTTTTCACAACCAAAGGGGCTTTCGAAAGAACCCTGGCTTATCCTACTTTCCAGAGCTCCGAACGCGCCGCCCAGCAGAGAACACTCTTTTACTCCACCGAGCTTTACGGATACAAGAATTGGATAGAACTTCCCATAGACGGCCACACCAGGCCCGAATACGAGTCCAAGAAAGAACTGGGACACGGCGGCATTGATTACGTAATGATGGAAAGGTTTTTCAAGGCAGTGAGAACCGGCGGGCCATCTCCCATAAGCCTGAGGGAAGGACTGAGCATGACCCTTCCGGGCATATACGCTTACCTTTCTTCCCAGAGAGGGGGGGAACTGCTCAGGATAACCTACCCGTGGGAAGGGGCAAAGCCGGACATAAAGGCGGAAAAGGGAGTCAGCAGGCAGTAATTTTAACAAATCCCCATGGGGCGGCAGCCTCAGGAAACAGATGAAAGTCTGATTAACCCCTCATGCAAGTACGGGATCTTGCAGAAAGCGGCTGCTCCTGAGGGAAAAGAGGATATAACCGTTCATTGGAAAGGGATTCCAAAGCTTGACATCCTGGAAACGATTCTGTTCGGGATCTCTCTTTTCCTCCTCTCCCCCCGGGAGAGGGCTATAAATACTCTTAAAATCATTGAAAGACTGAGAAAAACCTACTTAAAGCATAGCCAACTTTGGCAGAACCACCGCATCAAAAAGGAGGAAGAGATGAAAGGAAATTTCAATTTCGACATGGCAAGTTTCATATCCTTCAGGGACCAGGCCGAATGCGAAAGGGTCAGGAAGATAAAAAAAGAGGATTTCTTCAAGCATCCCAACAAGAACTTCAGGATAAGGAGCTATCCGAACAAGGAGACCATGAAGCTCCAGTTTGTCCTTCATATCGTTGCCGGGATCAAGAAGAGCCTCGACGAGAAGAAGCAGCACGTTATCATACTTCCCGCATGGTGCTTCTACCCGGAAGTGGCCGACCTTATCAACCAGCTTAACATACCCTGCCACCACGTACACACGTTCAACATGGACGAATTTGCCGACCAGGACGGCAAAGCCGCTCCCAGGGAATGGCCTTTCAGCTTTCAGAACTCCATGTGGAAGATGCTCTTTGACCGGATCAAACCTGAACTTAAGATCCCCGAAAAACAGATACATTTCCCCAGCGAGAAGAATGTAAACGATTACAGCCGGATGATAGAAGACCTGGGAGGGGCCGACGTATGCTACGGAGGCATAGGATGGTCGGGCCACATAGCCTTCTTCGAACCCCACCTCGGGGACGAGTTCGGAAACGACATACAGGCATACCTGAAAGCCGGCACGAGACTTGTAGAACTACATCCCATGACCATCATGCAGAACGCCTTGCACTCGTTCGGCGGCGATTGGTCCTGGGTGCCCCCCAAGGCGGCCACCATCGCGCCCTCCGACATCCTCGGCGCCCGGCACCGCAGCTTCTGGCTGGACGGGATGTGCGGCCCCTTCACCCATATGTGCTGGCAGCGCTTCATCGCCCGTCTCGTGGCCCATGGCCCCGTCAACAAGTTTGTCCCGGGCTC
>JAKPNC010000255.1 GCA_029548585.1 bacterium
AAACCAGGCAGGATGTTATAAATTTCACATCTTCGCTTGATATTGACAGGGGACTTGCCCTGTACGATATTAGGGGCAGTCTTGCTCATTGCGAGGTATTGAGAAAAGCCGGAATAATAACTGATGAAGAAGCAGGCAAGATTAAAAAGGGACTTACATCTGTTGAGGAAGAAATAAAATCAGGGAAATTCTTATTCAGGGAATCTGACGAAGATATACACACTGCCGTTGAGAGGCGCCTGGTGGAAATGGTGGGAAAGGCGGGAGAAAAGCTTCATACCGCCCGTTCAAGGAATGACCAGATCGTTCTCGACGAAAAGCTTTACCTTAAGGATACGATGGAGCATATCATGGGAGGCTTGTCCTTTCTCCAGAAGAGCCTGGTTGAAAAAGCCGAGGAGGTTTTTCCCATGGTTATCTCCGCCTATACCCACATGCAGCAGGGCCAGCCTGTTCTTGTATCACACTACCTGCTTGCATACGTGGAGATGCTCGAACGCGACAGGGGAAGAATGAAAGACGCTTTTAAAAGGGTAGACGTGCTTCCGTCCGGATCCTGCGCCTGTTGCGGGACATCCCTGGGAATAGACCGGAAGTACATGGCCGGGCTTCTCGGATTCGCCTCTGTCTCCGGCAACAGCATGGATACGGTTTCCGACAGGGATTTTATAACTGAGCCTCTAAGCTCATGTACTATGATAATGGTCCACCTGTCGAGGTTCGCCGAGGACATGATCATATGGAACACTTCTGAATTCGGTTTTATAGAACTTCCCGACGAATTTTGCACGGGTTCAAGCATCATGCCGCAGAAAAAGAATCCCGACGTGCTTGAACTGATCAGGGGCAGGGCGGCTTCAAGCATAGGGGCGCTTACTGCCATCCTGACTCTCCAGAAAGGACTCCCTCTTTCATATAACAGGGACTTGCAGGAGGACAAGAGGCATGCCTTCACGGCTTTCGGCGACACACTCTTTTCTCTCGGCATACTTTCGGATCTCGTTGCGGGCATACGTTTCAAAAAGGAAAGGCTTCTCGGTTCCGTGACTGAATTTTCACTAATGACCGACATAGCTGAATACCTTGTAAGGAAAAAGGTTCCGTTCAGGCAGGCCCATGCGGTATGCGGAAGGATAGTCAGGCACTGTCTTGAAAACGGAGTTCCCATGAAGGAGTTCAGTCTTGATCAATGGAAAGATTTTTCACCTGAATTTTCCGGTGACATAAAGGACATTCTCAACCTTGAAAGCTCCGTAAAATCAAGAATCTCCCACGGAGGCACTTCACCCCGGCTGGTGAGAAAGGAAATAGACAGATGGAAGAAAAGAATCTCGGTGTGATATTTGAAGGTTTTTTCAGCTACAGGAAGGGATCTCTTCATGTTGAGGATACCGGCATGCAGGAGCTTGCCATGGCACACGATACCCCTTCATACATATATAGCAGGAATTATCTCTTATCCCAGGTTTCCAGGATAAAGTCAGCCTTTGAACAGGTTGATACCATGATATGCTATTCCGTAAAGGCCAATTCAAATCTCGAGCTTTTAAAAATCATGAGAAAGGAAGAACTGGGAGCAGATGTTGTTTCCGGTGGAGAACTCAGGGGAGCCCTTATTGCGGGTTTCCCTCCAGGCAAGATAGTATTTGCCGGTGTGGGTAAAAAGGACGAGGAGATAGAGTTCGGCGTAAGCAGAGACATATACTGCTTTAACGTGGAAAACGAGGAGGAGCTTTCTTCCCTGGAGAAATACGGCAGGAAATACGGAAGAAAAGTCATTTGCAATCTCAGGCTGAACCTCGATATTGATCTTGACACTCATCATTACGTAAAGACATCCAGGAAAGAGACGAAATTCGGTATCGATACAGTGAAAGCTGAAGAGATTATCGGCCACAGCGGCAGGTACAAGTATGCATCGATAGAGGGTTTCCATCTTCATCTCGGTTCCCAGATCAAGGAGGTTGAACCTTACCTGAAAGCAATGGAAAAGGTTGAAGAATTCAACAGAAAAATAAAATTTAATCCCCGGATTATAGACCTGGGAGGCGGCTTCGGTATTCCATACAGTGTCAGGGACAAAGTAATTGACATATCTGATTTCGGAAAAAGCATTTCATCCATTGTGAAATCAATGGGCATAGAGAAGCTGATTCTCGAACCCGGCAGGTTTATCGTGGGGAATACGGCAGTTCTGCTCACAAGGGTGTTATACGTCAAAAGAAGGGGAGAGAAGACCTTCCTGATAGTGGATGCTGCAATGAACGATCTCATACGGCCTGCGTTGTACGGAAGCCACCATACAATACTTCCCGTGGCAGAACCTTCGGCGGCAACTCCTTCCATAAAGGCCGACGTAGTGGGACCCGTATGCGAAACGGGAGACTATCTCGGCAAGGATATAAGCGTACCGGCCGACATAAAGAAAGGGGATCTTCTCGTTGCAGCAAACGCGGGAGCATACTCTTTCAGCATGTCATCCAACTATAACAGCAGGCCAAGACCATGCGAGATTCTTGTAGACGGGAAGGATTCGGAGATCATCAGGAAGAGGGAAACATACGAGGACCTATGGAAGGCAAAGATTTGAAAAGCCGGAATTCATGTACGTTTTGCCCCCCCTGTCGATTATCAGTACCCCGATTCCGTTCATTTTGTCTGCCAGCCTGACTGCCGGCCCTGGTCCCATCACAAAGAAGGCGGTGGCAAGGGCGTCTGCCGTGGTACAATCCGGGGCAATAACCGTAACCCCGGCCGGATAATCCTGTACGCTTTTCCCTGTTGAAGGATTTATTATATGTCCGTATTTCTTCTTCTTTATGGTATAAAATCTTTCATAATCACCGGAAGTGGCCACGCCCCTGTCTGAAATTCCTATCCTTTTTATGAATGAATTTTTTCTGAAAGGATTCCTTATTCCTATCTGCCATTTGCGGCCATGAGGGTTAATCCCATAGGCGTAAATGTCCCCCCCCGCATCAATAAGGGCGTTTTTTATGCCTTTTCCTTTCAAGAATTCTGCGGTCCTGTCAACGATATAACCCTTTGCAATCGCCCCGAGGTCGATTTCCATTCCTTTCTGAAGCCGCACCGTGTTTCCATTGATCCTGATCTTTTTCCATCCGACGTTTTTCAACGCGCCTGATATCTCCTGTTCAGAAGGTTCGACATCTCTTTTTTCTGCTTTCCTGTACAGATCGATGAGAGGCTTGCATGTTACGTCAAAAGCTCCTTTTGTGATAACGCTTATGCTGACAGACTTTTCCAGCACCCTTATCATTTCGTCTGAAACTTCGTGTTTCCCTTTCCTGTTGAGAATGCTTATTTCGCTATTCCGGTCATAAACGGAAAAAAGACGCTCCATGACCTTGATTCTCGTGAATGCCTCGTCGAGAATAAGGGAAGATCCTTCTTTTTTTTCAACGGTTATATTGATAAACGTTCCTGCTGCAACACCATGCCTTGTAACGTATTCGAGACCATGGAGAAGGGAAGGAAGCAGAATGAAACAGGCAATGGCATTGAGGATCCTCCTGATATTCATTTAAGTTCCCCTTGTCCCCTTTCTTTTAAAATATTCTTCCACAATATAGAATACGATCCGATGGCGTCCCTATTCTCAAGGAATTTCTCAAGGCCGGAACACTTCAGTTCGGATGCTATGTCCATCAATGCAAAAGT
>JAKPNC010000152.1 GCA_029548585.1 bacterium
CATAACTATATTCATACTTCCGATAATACTCCTTGCTCTTGCCGCAATGCCTGCTTTACAAACGGCGAAACAAAATGGATTCCTTCAGAAGATTGGCCGGCTGTCTGGCAGAAGCATAACGAGAAACTTGAATTAGATAAGAACAGATACACTAAGTGACAAGACCATATGACAAAATACGTTTTGGCTATATATACGGCATTCACAATAGCTCTTACTTTAATCTATTCATTACGCCCTGATGCATTTGCCGCCATTACCATTGTTCCGGCATGGATGTGGGCACTTCTCCTGTTACCGCTCATCCCTGTCATGCACCGGAACCGCAAGAAATGCATAAAATATATGATCCCATGTGTGGGAGCATGGTTATTATTCGTTGTTATTCATGTTGAAGAACCTGTCTCAATTCTGCATGGTATCCTGAGCCCCGTCAATCGGGACAAAAGTACGGAAGTTATCCGGGTTGTCAGTTTCAACTGCGGCGGTGGTCAACATGGCGCGTTTGAAGAAATCAGAAAATTATCTCCCGATATCATATGCCTTCAGGAATCTCCTCCAAAAGAAGATGTCGCGAAATTTGCTTCTGAAATCTTCGGGAAAAACTGTGCCTGCATATGGAACTATGATACAAGCATTATTGCGAAAAGCAATCTTACGGAAATTGCAGGAAAAGCATCTCTCTCCTTTTTTTCGGATGCGCAGGTATATTTTCCGGAATTCGGGAAACTCAGGATTGTTTCCTTGAGACTGAAAACGGGCACACCGCGCACAGATTTTTGGAACCCTGACTGTTGGCGAACTCAAATTAAACATCGCAAAGAACAGCTTCGTCAAATGAGCATGATTATTTCAACAGAATCTCTCTCGGAATCCCTAATAATTGCAGGTGATTTCAACGCTCCCCAGGGCGACAGGATTTTTTCACATATTTCCGGTTACCTTTACGACACTTTCAAAGAGCAGGGCAGGGGAGTCGGAAACACTATCCTTAATGACATCCCAGTATTGAGAATTGACCAGATATGGGTTTCCAGGAATTTCAGAACCCTCCAATCGTTTACTGTCAAAAGTGATATTTCAGACCACAGAATGGTCGTCAGCGACATAGTTCCCACGGGAACATCAAAATGAAAAAGCTCCCAAAAATCAGGATAATCGGATTTGTGGTACTCTTTACTGCTGGCGTATTGATTTTCCTGTCCATGGTCAAAAGCATGCTTAAGGGTAACTTCTCACAGGAATTGACAAATTTTACAATTTATTGGTCAATGCTTTCAGGAATAGGAATTATCTTTATTTTTTCAACGATGTCCGAATTTTCATCTTTACCCAAAAGAATAAAAATCGCCGTAATCCTGTATCCGAGTTGTATCTTTTTAATTGTAGGTATAACATTGATTATATTGCAAGTTGCGAATACCAATGACGCAGTCATATGGATATTTTTCTGCCTGGTCACAGGTCTTTATTTAACACGAACGTTTCTTTTGCATAAATGAATTCTATTTTTCACAGCGATACAACTGCTTATTAAGGGGAATTATGAAAAAATATTTTCTATATATTGCACTGATATTGGGAGGCGCGGTAATCGGGAGCATTGTCACAAGCACTTTTATTCTTGGTGAAAGATTGTCCAATTATTTGGAAATAATACAAGCGAACTATATGGCTGAATTAGGAGAATGCGTATACAAGGTATATCATGTCGGGGATTTTGAATCATCCGTGGTCGCCCTGAATGACTACTCCGACAAGTTGAAATTTCACGAAAATAATTACAAAAATGGTATTTTGAGTTATGATATTATTACAAATTTAGGAATGACACATGGAAGATTGTTTTTGCTATATGACTCAAAAGGCAAGAAAGATTTGGCGGAACAGGAATATCAAAAAGCGGTAAGCTTCATTGGCGACAGGTGGCACATTACCTCCCGGAATCAGCTGAAAGAAATCATTTTGAGATTTGACAGCAGGCTGAATAAAAACAAGTGAAGCTGGTTTATCCAAATCACTGCATACATATAAGGAACAGATTTAATTTAAAGGGGAGAAAAATGGAAGAGATAAAAGGAGAATATACGGTCAGAGATTATCTTATAGCTAACAGACTACATATGGCACGAAGTCCTTATTTCAGATTGAGCAGAATAATTTGGTACGTCTTGTTTTTTCTGTCATTACTTGCAACATTAACCAGTCCCTCTGATTTTATATTATGGGTATTGCTGGTACTTTCCTTGTTCAATATAACCTATCCTTATCTCATTTTGCCCCATTGGGTAAAACGCTATTTTAAAATTCAAAAACAAATGCATGGGGAAATTACGATTTCTTTTGACAGTGATGAAGGCACTATCTCAAGTAAATCAGAAACCGGAGAAGGAAAAACACGGTGGATATTCAAGTATCTGTCAAATGTTGAAATTCTTTTATTATTTGATACGCCGCTGACTTTCATGATGGTTCCCAGAAGATTCTGCAGGGACGAAGAGCAATTCAACAGATTTATCGAGCTGGCAAAAAAAATGTCCGGGAAAAGCTGATAATAATTGCATAAGTGATGCCATACAGCAGTTATTGCGATTGTTAGATAAGAGATTTCCCGTCGCTCACTACGCTTCTCGCAATGACTACCTTTACATGCAACTTAATGCATTTATATTAAATCTCTGCCGAGGCAGGCTTCATTTGACCACGAGGTTGAGAATCTTATCCTGTATGTATACCTGCTTGGTTATAGTCTTGTCCTCGAGCCATCTTGAAATACCTGAATCTTTTACAGCGGCGTTAAGAACATCAGGTTCTGACGAACCGGTGGAGACTGAGATTTTACCCCTGACCTTCCCGTTAATCTGGACTATCACAACGGTTTCCTTGTCACGGATAATTTCTTCCTTCCATGCAGGCCACTTTTCGCCCGAAAGGGAGTATCTTCCAGAGTTCACAGACCAGATTTCTTCTGCAAGATGGGGTGTGAACGGCATTAGAATCTTGACAAAATCCTTCCATGATTCTGTGAGCTTCTGTCTGGAAACTTTCCCCGAATCGAGGATCTTGCTGAGCTCGTTGGTAAATTCCATCATCTTGGCTATAGCCGTGTTAAACTGGAAATTTCTCTCTATATCCCCGGTAACTCCTTTAATTGTCCTGTTTATGGACTTTTCAAGCCTGACGTCATCTTCGTTGCTTCCCTTGTCATTGTATGACATGATCCTTTCATTGAAATTCCATATCCTGTTTATGAACCTCCAAGTGCCTTCTATCCCCGTTTCCGCCCATTCAAGATCGAGCTCCGGCGGAGCGGCAAAGAGGATGAAAAGTCTCAGGGTGTCAACCCCATATTTCCTTATTACATCTTCGGGGTTCACAACATTACCTTTGGATTTTGACATCTTTGACCCATCCTTGATGACCATCCCCTGGCATAGAAGGTTCTTGAAAGGTTCAGGGAAAGAAACAAATCCCATATCCTGAAGGGCCTTGACGAAAAACCTGCTGTAAAGCAAGTGAAGTATTGCATGTTCTATGCCGCCTATATACTGGTCGACAGGCATCCAGTAATTTACCTCTTCCTTTTTGAAAGGTTCATTTTCGGGCAATCCGGAAGAGTATCTAAGGAAATACCATGATGAATCCATGAAAGTATCCATGGTATCTGTTTCCCTCTCGGCATCTCCCCCGCAAACCGGACACTTGCAATGAAGGAATTCTTTCACCTTCCGGAGAGGGGACTCTCCCGTACCTGTAAATTCCACTTTTTCCGGAAGGATAACCGGAAGCTGGTCTTCCGGAACGGGAACCATGCCGCATTTATCGCAGTATATTATGGGAATGGGCGTTCCCCAGTATCTTTGCCTTGATATGCACCAATCCCTCAGGCTGTAATTTACTCTTTTTTTACCAAGGCCTCTTTTCTCAAGGTTTGAAGATATCTTTTCAATGCACTCCCGGTTCTCCATGCCGTTGAACTCTCCGGAGTTGACCATTACGCCTTCACCTTCGTATGCTTTTCCGGTTTCGTCCAGGGAACTCTCTTTCCCAGGATCCTTTATTACCCAACGTATGGGAAGGCCGTATTTATTTGCAAATTCGTAATCCCTCTGGTCATGCGCAGGGACAGCCATTATCGCCCCCGTTCCGTACTCCATTAGCACGTAGTTGCCGATCCAAACGGGTATCTCCTCATTATTAACAGGATTTATGGCTTTAACACCCGTATCAATTCCTTCTTTTTCCATCTTTGCCGTAGCTTCGACCGTTATATTCAGGTTCTTTACCCTTTTTATGAATGTTTCCAGTTCCTGTCTGAAAGGGCTTTTATCCAGCATCTCCTTCACAATGGGATGCCGCGGCGAAATAACCATGTACGTTGCTCCGAAAAGGGTATCAGGCCTTGTAGTGTAAACCTTCAGATCCTTTTCGAGACAGGGAATCCTGAAACTTATCTCGCAGCCTTCGCTCCTTCCGATCCAGTTCTTCTGCATCAATATAACTCGTTCAGGCCAGTTGCTTATGCCTGTAAAATCAAGAAGTCTTTCCGCGTAATCAGTTATCTTGATAAACCACTGTGAGAGTTCTTTCTGTTCAACGGCTGAACCGCATCTCCAGCATCCTCCGTTGACAACCTGTTCGTTTGCAAGCACAGTTTTGCAGGAAGCGCACCAGTTGGCCGGGGAAAATTTCTTGTATACCAGCCCCTTTTTATACATCTGAAGAAAAAAATACTGGTTCCACCTGTAATATTCCGGAGCGCAGGTAATAACCTGTCTCTCCCAGCAGTACGATATACCCAGCCTTTTAAGCTGTCTTGTAATGGTATCGATATTCCTGTAAGTCCACTCCCGGGGGTGTATTTTCTGCTTTATGGCAGCGTTTTCGGCGGGCATGCCGAACGCATCGTATCCGATGGGATGCAGTATGTTGAAACCTTTCATTCGGAGAAACCTTGCCATTACATCTCCAATCGTATAATTCCTCACGTGTCCCATGTGTATCTGGGCTGATGTGTAGGGGAACATCTCGAGCACGTAAAATTTTTTCTTATCCTTGTCGAATCTTGCTTTATCTATGCCGGATTCCTGCCATTTTGCCTGCCATTTTTCTTCTATCTCCTTAAATCCGTATTTTTCCATGCTTTTCTCCCAGTTTTCTAAGTATTTCCATGTTGCGCCTGTCGTCCCCTTCATTATCCTTAGGCGTTTCAATTATGAAGGGAAGTTCTCCGAACCATTCGTCCTTCACAAGGTTCTCAAAACCCTTGATGCCGATACATCCTTCTCCTATGTGCTGGTGCCTGTCGACGTTGGATCCCTTGAGAGTTATTGAATCGTTGGCATGAACAAGTTGAATATACCCCATACCGAATCTTTTTTCAATCTCATCCTTCATGGCATGCAAAGAGATCCTGTTAGATATGTCGTAACCCGATTCATAAGCGTGAGCAGTGTCAAAACATATCCCTGCGTTGCCTCCGAGTCTGTCTATTATGGAACCTATTTCCTCCCAGTTTCTTCCTATGCTGTCACCCTGGCCGGCAGTATTTTCAAGAAGGATCCTGGTTTTACCTTTGCAAAATGGCTTCAATCCTTCTGCAACGAGGTTTACCCCGGATTCAATGCCGTTTCCCCTGTGGCTCCCGGGATGTATTATATAGTAGTCGGCTCCCATCATTTCTGATTCGGTCATTTCATGTTCGAGAAGCCTCATTGATTTTAACCTTATTTCTTTCCCGGAAGTTGCTAGATTCAAGAGATACTGCATGTGTATCACAACTGGAGATATCATGCTTTTTTTCGCAGCCTTCCGGAATGAAAAGATCTCGCTCCTTTCACGGAAACTGCGGTTCCAACCTCTCGGATTGTGAAGAAATACCTGGAAGCAATCGCATCCAAGCCTTTCTGCAGTTTCAAAAACGTGATTCAAACCCTTTCCAATGAGAAGATGCGCTCCTATTTTCATTTATTTGACTTTTTGTCCATTTAGTTTAATATTATTTGTTGGTATTGTAAAATTGGAAGAGTAAAATAACCATAATTTACTTGGGATTCTTTCATCATGGAAGGACTTTTAAATGGATTTCCCACACGCCTGTCTTTAAGACGAATTTCACAATAATTGAATGAAGGGCTGTATTTTGGAGTAAGGGGATTCCTGGCGGATCAGGAAGAGAAGAAAGTTTGATTAATCCCTCATGCAAGACTTGCAGAAACGAGGATACAATCATTCATTGAAGAGTGCTTTCAAAGCTTGTCATCCTGCAAATGTTCCTCTACATCGGGGAGAGGATTAATAACATAAAAGAAATTCATAGCCATATTTGGCAGAACCGGATTCTTATTCAGGAGGAAAAATGAAGAGACTGAAAGTCGGTATCATAGGAGCCGGAGGAATAGCGCAGTATGCACATATACCAAGTTATAAAAAATCAGACAAGGTTGAGATAACCGCTATTGCCGATATAAACGAGGAAAAACTGAAATATGCCGCCGATAAATTCGAAATACCCAGGAGATTTATCAACTGGGAAGACATGCTTGATGAAGACCTTGACATTGTAAGCATATGTTCCCCCAACGCCTTTCATGCTCTCCAGTCCATTAAATCCATGGAAAGCGGAAAGCATGTTCTCTGCGAAAAACCACTCTGCCTTACCGAAAAGGAAGTCGACGATGTCTTCGGAACATCGGTGAAAACCGGAATGAAATTCATGGGCGCAATGCCCCGAAGGTTTTCAGGCGAAACTGCTTTTCTCAAAAAACTTATCGATAAAGGGGAGATAGGAGAGATATATTACATAAAAGCAAGTTATTTGAGAAGAAGGGGCATACCCGGACTCGGTTCGTGGTTCACAAATAAGAAGCTTGCCGGAGGAGGCCCCATGATGGATATCGGTGTGCACGCGATAGATTTCATCGTCTACATTACCGGACTTAACCAGCCGGAGATGGTCATGGGCTCGTCTTACAACAGGCTATCAGACAGTGCGATAGATGGAGGCTGGCCTCCGATGGAAACAAGAAAAGGGGACAAGTTTATAGGTGATATGGACGTTGAAGAGATCTCTTCCGGTTTTGTAAGGTTCAAAGGCGGAGAAACCCTTTTCATAGAGGCCGGATGGGCAGGCAACTGCGAGCCGGCTTCGAGGGTGAGCATCCTTGGAACTAAAGCCGGCATACAAATGCCCGATCCTGAAAATGTCAAGAATCCCATAAGAATATACGGGGAAACCGAAGGTATCCTTACTGACACACTGCCGGTTATACCAAAGTCCGACATGTTCCAGGAAGAGATAAACCATTTTATAGAATGCGTGCGTGAAAACAAGGAAACCGGTACCAGGAAAGAAGAAATAATGGCTGTCACCCGGATAATAAATTCGATATACAAATCTGCAGAAGAAGGAAAACCTGTCAGAATCGGGGAGAGATGAAAAGAGATCCTATGAGAAAATGGCAAAAGAAAGAAGGTAACGGCAAAGAAGGCAAAAGGAAAGAAGATTTTAAAAAGCACGAAAAGAAAACCCTTCGCCCCACAGAAAGGAAAACACCGGCACAGGGCGAATATCATCTTGAAAAGGGGCTTGTCCATATTTATACAGGTGACGGGAAGGGGAAAAGCTCTACAGTTACAGGCCTTGCCATCAGGGCTGCAGGAGCAAACCTTAAAATCGCATTTTTCCAGTTTTTCAAAAAACCCTTCACGTCTGAAATAAAAATCCTGAGGAAGATAAACAATATACACTTCTATTCCCTGGCTTCCTACTACTACGAGTCAGATTATATCACTGCAGAAGAAATCAAAAAGCTGAAAGCGGATTTTGCAATTCTTTGGATTAAAGTACTAAAGATTGTTGCGCAGAACAGGTACGATGTAATCATCATGGACGAGATCCTTATAGCCCTCAGGGACGGATTCATAAGCGAAAAACACCTTTTGGACTTTCTAAAATCAAGGAATGGTGAAACCGAGATTATTCTTACAGGAAGGCATATAACCGACGGATTGAAAAACTCTGCAGACATTATCACCGAAATGCGCATGATAAAACACCCATTTCCTGATATCAGGGCACGTAAAGGCATCGACTTTTGAAAGGAAAATTAATGGTTAAACTTAAAGCGGGCATCATCGGAGCAGGGGGGATTGCACAGTATGCCCATATTCCATGCTACAAAAAACTCGGGGATGTCGAGATATCCGCCATTGCCGACGTAAACGTTGAAAAACTGGAATTCGTAGCCCGAAAATACGGGGTGCCCAAAACGTTTGCAAGGTGGGAAGATATGCTGGATGAAAATATAGATATTGTAAGCATATGTTCGCCTACGGCTTTTCACTACTCCCAGGCTATCCGGGCCATGGAGCGTGGCAAACATGTACTCTGCGAAAAGCCTGTGTGCATAGACACAGGAGAAGCAGAAGAAATTTTCAGAGTATCAAAACGTACAGGCATGAAATTCATGGCGGCAATGCACAAAAGGTTCAGCGGGGAATCAATCGCCTTAAAGAAGATTATTGAGGCAGGTATCCTTGGAGAAATATATTACGTGAAGACCGGGTGGACAAGAAGGAGGGGGATGCCAAATCCAGGCTCATGGTTTACGCACAAGGAGCTTTCTGGCGGAGGCTCTCTTATGGACATCGGGGTCCACGCGATAGACCTTGCCGTTTACCTCGCCGGATTATCAAACCCTGTTTCCATATCAGGATCATCATACTCGAAGTTCAGGGATAATGCCTCAGACGGAGGATGGCCTCCGCTCAACACCCGGAAGGGAAACGAATATGCCGGCAGTATAGATGTGGAAGAACTTGCCGCGGGATTTACAAGGTTTAAAAACGGACAGACCCTTTTTGCGGAAGCCTGCTGGGCAGGGAACCTTTATGACAGGTTCTCGCTGGAAATCATGGGCGACAGGGCAGGGGCTGCCATCTTCGACCCTGGAGAGAAAAAGAAGAATTCCCTGGCAATCTACCGATCCGGACAACCCCTTTCTGACATTTTTCCATCTGTTCCCCCGGTAGATCCCTTCATGGGCGAGATAGAATATTTTATTAAATGCGTGCGTGAAGATACCGAACCTTTGACAAAAGCAGACGAAATAATTACGGTGATCCGGATTATCCGGGGGATCTACGAATCATCCGAAACCGGATATCCCGCAAAGATTTCGATCGGGTAGAAGAATGAAAGAGATCAGGAACCGCCAGAACATGTTTTTCAAAGGGAAAACAAAGTTAAAACCGCTTGTAAAGTGCAAGTTTCCGAAACAGTCTTCCATGGAAACAAGAAAACAGAAAAACTCTTATCCGGGTTTTTCTGTTTCAAAAGGAAGATAGAAGACCTGGCGATAAAACAGCTGCCGCTGGTTTTATCCTGAAGAATGCTTTTAACCCAGGCAAGGCGGCTGCAAAAACAAGGGAGGATATCTTATGGGAATGGTAAAGGAATTCAAGGAATTTGCCGTTAAGGGAAACGTTATTGACATGGCGGTAGGGATCATTATAGGGGGAGCTTTCGGCAAAATGGTGTCATCTTTCGTAGGGGATGTTATCATGCCGCCCATTGGGGCCTTTCTGGGCGGAGTAAATTTTAGTGATCTGGCAATCACGGTAAAACAAGCCTCGATAGATACGCCGGCAGTATTAATATCATATGGAAAATTCATACAATCTATCGTGGATTTTGTAATAATAGCCTTTGCAATATTTATCGTTATAAAGGCCATGAATTCCATGAAGAAGAAAGAAGAACCTGCAGGGCCGCCTGCTCCCACAAAGGAGGAAGTGCTCCTGGAGGAGATCCGTGACCTTCTTAAAGACAAGAAATGAATCTACTACGGTCATTTCCCCTTAAATGGCAGGGTTCAGGGTGGGAGTGACTCAACATATCTTATTACGGGAAAGTGAAAAAAACATCCATGTTTGCCAGTACCAATTTATGGACAAGGAGATAAAATGGCCAAAGCAAAAACGAAAAAGATACATGTCACGTTAAAAAACGGCACAAGTTTCGATATCTCTTACTGGGACATAGACTCAGGAAAGGAAGGCCCATGCCTGCTTATAACGGCGGCATTCCACGGCAACGAGGTACAGGGAAGCGAAGTCATGAGGAGGTTTACCCCCATTGCCGAAAAAAGCATTGTAAAAGGACGTATGATCCTTATACCTTTTGCAAATCCGATGGCGTTGTGGAACAGGAGACCCCATATAATATCAACCCTTGCCCATCCCAAGGGAAAGGAGGTATGGGACAACGAAAGGAAGATAATGCGCTTCGATTTGAGGGACAACATTAATTGCACCTGGCCTGGCAACCCTGACGGAAACGAGGCCGAACAGATAACCAACGTCCTTTACAATACCGTGGTAAAAGAGGCAACTCACCTGATAGATATGCACTGCTGGCAGCACTTCGTTGTAACCGCCGCCCTTTCAAGCAATGACGAGAAGTTCATTGATTTTGCCAGGGCTTCAGCTTTGCCTGCAATATACATTAGCAAGCTGAAACCTGAAACGAGCGGGATACCCAAGCCTCCGTGCACGCTCGGAATGCTTTTCGAGGCAACCGGCAGGCTTGCATTTGACATGGAGTTCTCAGGACAGTACGTGATATACGAGAAAGAGGTGGTAAGAGGGGTGAGAATGCTGAAGAACTGCTCGAAATATCTCGGCATGTTCAGGGGCAAGCCCGAGGGACTTGATGAAACCGTAATATTTAAAGATAAAAACGCAAAGGAAGTTACGGTTACCGCTCCTGAAAACGGCTTGTTTGTGGAAAATGGCCTTTCCAATGGCGATTATGTAAAAAAGGGAAGTCTTCTCGGGATAATCTTCAGCGACAGGACACTTAAGACTGTCAATATAAAAGCGCCTATTGACGGATACCTGTACTCATACGGCCACAACAGGAGATTGTGCGACGTGGACCTTGCTGATACCCATCCATATGCTGACAAGGGAGATACACTGGCAATAATAGTAAAATCTTCAAGAAAAAAATAACAAATTCTCAAACACGGAGGGAAAAACGAAATGTCAAAGGCAAAAGTAAAATATTTACCGGTAAGGATAAAAGGCAGGCCGGAGTTCAAGATAGCTTACTGGGACATAGATTCAGGGAAGAAGGGACCTGTGCTTCTCATCACCGCGGCTTTACACGGAAATGAGGTGCACGGAAGCGAAGTCATGAGGAGATTTTGCCCCATAGCGGAAAAAAAGATTGTGAAAGGGCGTATGATTCTTGTCCCTTTCGCCAATCCTCTTGCGCTCTGGAACAGAAGACCCCATATTGTTTCAACGCTCGCCCATCCCAAGGGCAAGGAGATATGGGATAAGGAGAAAAAAATCCTCCGGTTTGACCTCAGGGACAACATCAACTGTACATGGCCGGGAAACCCGAAAGGCAATGAAGCCGAACAGATAACCTACGTTCTGTCGGAGAAAATTGTTCCGCAGGCAACCCATTGCATTGATATGCATTGCTGGAGCCGCTTCAGTATAGCCGCAGCTCTCTCAACAGAAGATGAGAAGCAGATGGAGTTTGCCAGGATGTCTGCTTTGCCCGCTATTTTTGTCAGAGGGCCAAAGCCGGATTATTCAAAGGGAATCCCAAAACCATGCCTTTTGTCCATGCTGTTTAATGCAACAGGAAAACTTGCCTTCGACATGGAATTTTCAGGACAATATATCATATTTGAAAAAGAAGTATTGCTGGGCGTCAGAATGCTGAGCAACTGCTCGAAATATCTCGGCATGTTGAAGGGAAAACCGGAAGGGCTTGAAGAAACCATAATTTTCAAAGACAGGAACACTCAGGAAGTTACTGTCACCGCCCCGGAAAACGGATTGTTTGCCGAAGCCGGCCTGTCAAACGGAGATTTTGTGAAGAAGGGCAGCCTCCTCGGAACTCTTTTCAGCGACAGGACATTGAAAACTACGGAGATAAAGGCGCCGGTTGACGGGTACCTGTATGCTTACGGCCACTACAGGAGATTTTGCGATGCCGACCTTGCGGATATGCATCCTTACGCGGACAAGGGAGACACCCTGGCGATAATTGTCAAATCATCGAAAAAGAAATAATAAACATAAAAATTCACGCGAAGGTTCGGCTTTCGCTAACATTAAAGGAAAAAAATGGCAAAAGCCAAAACGAAATATTTGCCTGTTAAAATAAAAGACAGGCCGGAATTCAAACTGGCTTATTGGGAGATAGATTCAGGGAAAGAGGGACCCGTTTTACTTATCACTGCCGCACTTCATGGAATAGAAGTCCAGGGGAGCGAGGTAATCAGAAGGTTCTGTCCCATTGCTGAGAAAAAGATTTTAAAAGGTCGCATGATACTTGTGCCTTTCGCCAACCCTCCGGCCCTCTGGAACCGCAGGGCCCACATAGTATCAACCCTTGCCCATCCCAAGGGAAAGGAGATATGGGATGATGAAAGGAAGATAATGCGCTTCGATTTGAGGGACAACATTAATTGCACGTGGCCGGGCAACCCCGATGGAAACGAGGCAGAACAGGTCAGCCACGCACTCTACAATGGGATAGTAAAGCAGGCCACCCACCTTGTGGACATGCACTGCTGGAACCGTTTTACCGTAACTGCTGCTCTCGCCGACGAAAGCCCGGGAACTATGGAACTTGCAAAGGCGGCAGCTCTTCCTGCCATTTCAGTCAGGCCCGCAACGGCGCTAACGAGCCCCCAAAGACCCATGCCTCCCACTCTAAGTTACATTTTCAAGACAACCGGCCGGGTTGCGCTCGACATGGAGTTTTCCGGCCAGTACATAATAAGCGAAAATGAGGTGGCGAGAGGCGTGAGGATGCTGTCCAACTGTTCAAAACATATAGGCATGTTCCGGGGTAAACCAGAGGGAACGGAAGAGACAGTGATGATTCTTGACGTCAAAATGGAAAAAATAACAGTAACAGCTCAAACGGAAGGACTTTTCATAGAGAATGGGCTGGCACCCGGGGACAGAGTAAACAAGGGAGAGGTCCTTGGAACACTTTTCAACGATAAGAACCTCAGGTCAACTGAAGTGAAATCCCCTGCAGGAGGATATCTTTACGCTTACGGACATTACAGAAGATTCTGCGATGCTGATCTTGCGGACATGCATCCATACGCCGATAAAGGAGACACTCTTGCCATCATAGTAAGACCAAAGGGAAAAAAGTGATTAGGGCGTGATCATAATATATGGAGATCAAAACAGGCAGGGCCATCCTGATACGACGGTATAAAAGAGGCATGAAACGATTAATTTGAAATAAATCCATTAAAGAAGGCGAATTGCCATAAGACAGACCGTTTTCTTCCCCCTGGCCCGAGTTGCATAAAATCCTGTAAAAGCCGTAAAATTGAGTTGCTTCATGCCTCGACATTCAGGCGAAAATTGCCTCCGGTCCCGGCATGGACGATTATCTCTCCGAGAGGACCTCCCGATGATTCTACGAACCATTCAAGAGTGCGGCTGCTGTTTGCATCCATGTGGCCTATATTGTAACAGGACTTAAGAGAAAGAAGCCTGGTTCTGTCTGAAGTTGAAAAGTCAACCCTTACACTTTTCATCCTGGCCAGGGTGCGCCCTTTTCTTGTTATACTGCTTGAAAAAGCTCCCCTGTTTGCAACTTTTGCCCTTATCCTGTAAACATCTCCTCTTTTTTCCACCGACAGATCTTCTATAAGGATTCGGGGCCGGCGCCTGGCGTATTCAATAGTGAAATTATATGTCCCTTTGAAGATCTTTTCCAGGTCACCGAGTGCGGGATTGCTAAAGTATGATAGAATAAATCCTCCGATTTCGATCTTTCCCAGCTGTGGATGCATAAACTCCTTCCAATCGACGAAAAGGGGAAACTTCCTACCGTCATTATCCCACCATTTCATTATCCTTCTCTTGAATTCTTCTTCCATTTTGTCACTCGTTGCACTGAAGCGTTCTTCTGTCGTAATGCCCGCGCTGTGATGCATGGTTCCAAGTTCGAACTCGAAAACGGGAAGGCCAAGATGGTTGTAACCGAAATTGTGAAAATGACCCTTCAGGTTGATATCCCTTCTGTTATTCCAGTGATACTTGAAAACAGGTATTACGGGGTATCCCGTCTCCTTTGAACCTATAGATGCAAGTTCTTCCATCAGAAGGATGTCTGATTCATCTATATCCCTGTCGCTTCCGGAAGAAGGAGGTCTAAGAACGGCGCCCGGCCCTGTATGGTAACCCAGTATCCCGAATATATTATTCCTGCCGCTTATGAATTCTCCCATGCTTCTCATCTCCTTCTCGCTGAAGGGATAATCTCCGGCCCCCCCCTGTTCCGGCTCGGGACGCCAGTCATAAGGCCAGTTCCTGTTCCAGTCAAAACTTCGTCCTCCAATGGTTATATCATCGCTTCCATCCCATTCATGTATCTTTCCTTCCTGAAAGACTCTGTAGAACGGACCTTTCGAATCAAATCTTCTTTTTATCATCAACCTCGGATCAAAAGGATCGGCCACAAGACCTCCGTCAGGATGAACCTGTCTCATGCTGAGGATAAGCCCGTTGCCATCGAGATCCTCCTGGAACAAGCTGTTCGGCGTCCTTATTGACGTATCTGTTCGGCTCCTTATTGAACCTCCCGTTTTCACGGCAAATTCGGCCCCGTCCGGATTAAGCCTCGGGATGATATAAAATACCATTTCCTTAAGCAGCTCAGGCTTTTCTTCAACAAGCCTGGCGGCGGTATAAATCGCTGCATGGCTTCCGGCGAGTTCGCACGCATGTATGTTGCCATATATCAGGTAAGCCGGCTTGTCTTCCGGAACGCCGCTTTTGAAATCCGTTAAAACCAGCATGTGTATGATACGGCCCTCTCTTGAAGATCCAATAGATTCAAGCCTGCATAAATCTTTGTATCTTCCGGAAATCATTTCAACGAGCTCGGTCAGTTCCCGGTAATCTATGAAACGATCGCCTGGAAGAAAAACATCTTTATAATTTGACATGTAAACCTCCGTGTAATAGTTCAGTATAAACCGGTCATTGAAGGATATCATCAAATAAATGCCAAGTCAAAGACACCATGGACATGTTATTCAACAGGTTTCCCGGATATGATATAATGATATAAATCTAAAACATGAAAGCGGAGATGATATGTCAAAAAAGAAAAAGATCCATGGAATGGGCATGCCTGTTTTCACCAGGGGCAAGATGATCAGGCTTCTTGTGTTCGCAGTATTCATTTCTGCCGGATTCTTTTTAAGATCTTTTTTCCCTGGGATGAACACGTTTGGATGGGGATTCACATTAGGTCTTGTAGGCATGGCGATACTGACCGGTTAGGACTCTTTCCTGCTATTCAGGTCATGTCCAAAAAAGTGAAAAGTCTGATTAAACCGCGGGATCTTTCAGAAACGGCGGTTACACATGAGAAAAAGAGGATATAATCTTTCATTGAAGAGTATTTCCAAAACTTGTCATCCTGAAAAACTTCTCTTCAGGATCTCGTCTTTATTCACTTCAGGCTCTCTCTTCTTCTTTCCTTTACGAGTATCCTCAAAGCATCAGCAGAGGAGGGGAGAGGGCATGCCCGCCATAGCCTTGAAGAAGAAGGATTCCCTGAAACGATTTTTTTTCCTCCGCTACCCTTGGAGGAGAGGATTTAGGTGTGGGTTGATATAAACCTCCCACGTTTGTCATTTGGAAAAGCTTCTTTCCAGAATCTAAAAGAATAGACCCTGAGTAAACACCCCTCAGGACGACAAAGGGTGAGGGGAGAACAATAAACACTTTAAAATCATTGAAAGATTAAAATAAACACTACATAAAGCATAGATAAGTTTGGCAGAACCGCCATTCACATTGGGAGAGAACATGAAAATGAAAGGGCGATTTATTTGTTTTTCAATGTTCGTGATCATGATTTCCACAGCCATGTTGCTTCATTCCCAGGAAAACAGGTTTCCACTGAAGAATGGGGACACATGGGTCATGGCAGGGGATTCCATTACAGCACAGCACCTTCACAGCAATTATTTCGAGGCCTTCTGCCATGCCCGCTTTCCAAAACTTGATATCCGTTTCAGGAACTCGGGTGTGGGGGGAGACACAATTACGAAAACTATTGCACGGTTTGAAAGGGATATCGGGATATGGAGTCCAACCGTAGTCAGCGTGGAACTGGGCATGAATGATTCAGGGGCCGGTCCCGACAGCACGTCAGATTATATATCCAACATGAACATCCTTGTAGAACGCATAATCAAATCAGGGGCAAGGCCAGTTCTCTTCACTTCAAGCCCGGTAAATGACGGCACCCCCGGCAAGTCGTTGAAAGGCAGAAACTTTACCATAGACCTTTACTCTTCTGCACTGGGAGGATTTTCGGCGGCAAGGAAGATTCCATTTGCCAACCAGTTTCATACCCTTATTGATATATGGGCAGCGAACAAGCCATTAGAAAAGGTCGTTGCCTTTGCGGAAGAAGCCGTGAATATCCTTTCCCTCCAGGACCTTCCCGGCAGGCAAAGTATTGAGGAATGGCTTAAAACCTGGAACGAAAGCGATATGAGCAAAAAAAGCGCCAATCTTGGCGGCAACCCGGTACATCCCGGGCCTGTCGGCCAGCTTATGATGAGTTCCGTTCTTTTAAAAGAACTTGGCGCGACAGGGTTTGTCAGTTCTGCATCGGTCGATTTTTCAGGAAAGATTCTCGATACAACCGGATGCCTCGTATCAAACGTGAAGGTTGAAAATGGGGGAATATCTTTTGACAGGCTTGACGAATCACTTCCCATGCCTATCCCTGATGAAGGAAGATCCGCTTTAAATATTTTTCCCCTCATTGAAGAATTAAGCCAATGGATCCTTTCAATTCACTCTATGCCTGAAGGAGTCTACGATGTTTTTATCGACGGCATAAAAACCGCTTCAATTTCCTCCGGCGATCTCGGGAAAGGATGGAACATGGGATTGCTTGAAAAAGGTCCGGTAGCTGACCAGTGCAGGCAGATACTAAATCTTGTATCCGTGAAGGAAAAACTTGTCAGTGATGCCAGAGCGAAATCAAAAGCATTATTTTCACCAGGGATGTCTGTAGCGGAAGTCAAAATGCTTATCGAAGATATTACGAAGAAAGTGGATGAAGCCGACAAGGAGATAAGGGCCGTCGCCAAACCAAGGATTCACAGGTTCTCAATCGTACCTGCACAGCCATGATTCCGGGTATCTGCCTCTTTTATCGCACGGAGAAGATAGAATGCATGTAAATAATGTCGAAAAGGAGACCCTCAGGGATCTCGGCAAGAAGATGCTGGAGATATCAGCTGATCCTTCAAACAAAGAAAGGATAAAGCTGTGGAAAAAGGTAAACTCGCTTCACAGGGTACGCCCGCCCGTATTTGTTTTCGAGATACCCTGGCACGAAATGAACTACCGGGATGAATTGAAAATCACGTGCAGGGATCCTTTTCTCATGGGCGTCGAAAGAGCACTGAGAAGATGCATATACCAGTGGGCCCATATGCCGGGAGACATGGTCGTTGAAGGATACATTGAATGTCCCATGGCTATAAAAAACACCGGCGCAGGAATAAGCGAAAATACTGAAATATCGGTTACTGACAAAGATAGCGACATATTTTCACGTCGTTTCAATGTCCAGATAGAATCAGAAGAGGACATAGAAAAGATCGGGATGCCGGTTATAACGCACGATGAAGACGAAACCGGCAGAAGATTATCCCTTCTTACGGACATATTCGGCGGAGTGATACCGGTCAGGAAGAAAGGTTTCAGATGGACATCGGTCTCTCCATGGGACGAGCTCGTCAGGCTGACCGGAGTCGACAGGATACTTCTTGACATGGCAACCCGCCCTGAATATGTTCACAAAGCGATAAGCAGGATGACAGACTCATGCCTTTTCGCGCTGAAGCAATACAATGAACTCAACCTTCTTGAATTGAACAATGACAACACTTACCTCGGCGGCGGCCTTCAATACATTGACGATCTTCCCGGGAGGAATTTCAACCCGTCAAGAATAAGGCCTTCGGACATGTGGGGCAGGACGATGTCCCAGGTATTCTCGGCAGTTTCTCCCGCCATGCACGACGAGTTTGCCCTCAGGTACGAGATGAAATACCTCGGGCAGTTTGGACTGGTTTACTACGGATGCTGTGAGCCTCTGCATAAAAAGATAGGAATCCTGCGCAAGATACCCAACCTGAGGAAGATTTCTATGAGCCCATGGGTTAACGCAGAAGAGGGGGCAGAAGCAATAGGAAGAGATTATGTCTATTCCATGAAACCCAATCCCGCATTTCTCGGGAGAGAAACATGGGACCCGTGCATGGTGAGAAAGGACATGGAAGAAAACATGGAAAAAACCCGCAATTGTGTCAGGGAAATAATACTTAAGGATATCAGTACAGTTCGTTATCAACCTGAGAGGCTCTGGGAATGGGCTTCCATCGCAAGAGAAGTTGCATTAAACTGCTAAAACGGAGGGAATGATGAAAACATTTGTCCTGAATACCCTGGTTATATTCATGGTGATGGCGTGTGCATTTTTACCGGTGGAAGCTTCAGACAAAGAGGACAGTTTAAGAATAAAGCTTGACCTGTCAAACGTCAAAGATGGCGCCGCGTCAGGATGGAAGGGATCCATGGGGGGAGGACCGCAGAACTTTTCTTATGATGTTAAAACAAGAACAGCCTCTTTCTGCCTCATCTCCAGCTGGCAGGGTTTATCCAGGGATATTGAACTTCCCCCCGGACATTACGTGTTCAGGGCCCTTGCAAAAACGAACTCTTTTGCTCCCAGGTTGTATCTCCAGTACCCCGCTTCAGCGCTTTCTATTTTTCACATACCCATAGGCATTTCTGAAAACTTTAAAGAGGTTGTGCTTCCCTTCTACGTGGAAGGAAACGGAAAAGGAACAAAGAAATTAAACGTCGGCATAGCAAGGGTTTATTCAGACCCGTCAAAGCACGAAGCCAATGTAAGCGTGAGAGACCTTGAGATTATCCGTCTCGGGGATACCGTACTTGAAGATAACTGGCTCTCAAGATGTCCCGTATCTGCGAACCACGGGCTTGAAACGCTGAGCAGAATAACCCGTCGTGACCGTCCGGGGAAGGTTGTATTCCATGACAGCATGACAGGAGCAGAAATATGGCTTCTCACACAGGGTGGAGAAGTCAACATGTCTTATGCCGGCAATCCTGATTTCAGCAACGATGGAAAATACCTTCAGGCAGGAGCCAAAATGCCGGGAGACGTTGTTAGAACCGATGGGTCTTTCCGTCACAGGAATCCAGGAGGCAGAAACACGTGGACAAACCAGCTTCTCTGGCTTTTTCCATGGGAGCAGAAAAGAGTCCCCGCAGGGAGCGATCCTTCAGACTGGATAGCTTTCCTGAGATACAGAGCAGGAAACTCTCCCCTGGTAAACCTTGTAACTGGAGAAAAGTATAACATCCCACTGCCTTCTAAAGAAGGCTGGAAAATAATACAGACTCCTTCCCAGGGAGGCGGCCGCGGACCAAACATAAAAGAGATAAAGTACGAACTTCTCGTCTGGCAGTCTGAAGACAGGAAACAATTTGCTTTGTCTGATATCGAAGGCAATAACTTCCGTACATTCAAGGTAAAAAGCATCTCAAAAAATCCCGGAAATGATGTTATATATCCATCGGAAAACAGCGGGCTTAATGCCCGTCCCGTGAGCTCGGTATGGGGAAAAGCGGGAACCAACTGGGCAAACGCCGTTGACAGGGAAGGTACAAGGTACTTTGTTTTTGAACTGAACAGGAACAAGTTCCTTACAGACGAAAATCCTTACCAGGTATGGATGCTTCCTCTATCTATGTCTGATAAACGCGGCCTGCTCAGGGTTCTTCCCAACCCCCGGGTAAAACAGGTGCAGGGAGCCGGAACCTCATGGAAGGGAGACAGCTGGTGGAATCTTGCAACGGGACTTCCAAACTCCGGAGACAACGCGATTATGATGCTGGAGGATGGGACTTATGTTCACATGAGCTCACTGGGAATGCACACTTTTTTCCGCAGGACGGCAAGTGTCAACTCGGTCTATGACAACACGGTAAAATTCATAGGAAATTATCCTTCCCTTGTAGATGCATCATGGCAGGACGAAATCAGGAGAGACAGCGGTTTTGCAATTCTCTGGTCCCGCGTTGTTCCCCCAACCCCGGTCATAATGATGGATATGGAGCACAAAACTTTATGGACCGTTGCAATGATGAACTATACCGACCTTGAAGAAAGGTTCGGTGCGGCAAGCAGGCTCGACAAACCAGGTGCGCCCGGAAGCGGAAGAGCTCCGGCAAAGTTGATATACCCATACGCCAACCCGAGCCCTGATTTTACAAAGGCATGTTATGCATCTTCCATGCTTACACTCGGACATCCCGGATACGATTACGGAGATGCCTACATAGCCGTGGCAAGATATCCGCAGCCGCCCGCCAACCTCAAACTTGAAGGGAACAGGCTGGAATGGGAAGCTCCCGCCTTCAGTGCAGAAATAAAGGGTTACAATCTTTACCGTTCGAAAGAAAGTGGTATTAACTATGAAAAGGTGAACAGCAAACCCATAAAAGGCAATTCATCCGAAATACCCCTGTTAGAAGGATATTTCTACGTTATGACATCCGTTGAACATTCCGGACTGGAAAGCAGGATGTTCTCAAACGAAGTACATACGGGCACCCCCGGAACTTACCGCCTCTTTTACCAGGCAGAAACAGGCCGGATAAAAAATCCAATGGTTCCTTTCTTCGAACCCGCAGGGGCAAGCAACGCGTACGCGGTAGCAATTACAGACCCCGAGCTTCTCTACAGAAGAAATCTTGAGTCAGGATTGAAAGGGTCAGTTATTTTCAGAGTATCTGTACCGGTCCAGGGGCAAGCGCGCATTATGGCGAGAGTACGAGGCATGTCCAGGATAGAGTGTTCAACCTACACGACAGGCTGGCCTGAAAGAGGAGAAGCAGGCAAAGGTTTTTTCTCTTTCAAAATTGACGGAAAAAACGCAGGTAGAATTTTCGTTGAAAAATTCGGCTGGAAATGGGTGCCGACAGACGCGGGAAATGTGACATTGACCGCAGGAGAACATGAAATAGAATTTGAAACTCAGGATACAGGTATTGCCATCGATAACATACTCGTCACAAACGACACCGGTTTTGTTCCTTCCGGCAAAAGCAATACACCTGCAACACCTCCTTCAGTACCTTCAGGATTGAAGGTTGCAGAACAGGTTTTGCAGGGAAAAGACCTGGAGTGGAAGGGATATTCCGTGAAGCCTCCTTACCTGAAGCTTGCATGGAATCCTTCAACCGCCCCCCAGGGAATAAGATACTATAACATATACAGGTCGGAGAAACCGGACCTTCAAACGGAGCAGGCAAACCTTGTCGGAAGTGCAACAGAACCTCTTTTCATAGACTGTTCGCTTGAGCCGGAAAAAGAATATTTTTACAAGGTGCAGGCAGTTGACAGCTGGGACAACCGTTCAACGGGTTCCGGTACCATCAAAGTCTTAATTAAATAATGCCGGATATGCCAGTCCAATCACCAGGGATTTTATGTGAATATTTTAACACGGGCCGTAATATTATTTTTTTCATGCATTCCATTTATGAGCAGTCCCGGCAATGGACAGGTTTCAGATAATGTCACTTTCAAGATTATTCCTGAATTAAGTTATTACACCGTTGAAAAAAATGTAAGGGTGAAATATGCGGGACCTCCCGCAGCGGAAGGCATGTTCCTGAAAATATACGATTCAGGAAACCAGTTAATCGGCCAGGGGGACGGCAAGACAAACGAAGCGGTCTTTCCCGCGGAAAAACTGGCAGAAGGGAACAACGTACTTAGGGCGGAACTCTACGGAAGCGCAGGGAACTTTATATATTCCACGATTTTTTGCGTCACGAAGTTGCCGCCGCTCAAAAACGGGGTTGAAACAAAGGTTGACCATTTCAAGCGCATTGTGCTGCGGGACGGAAAACCTTTTTTCCCTTTCGGCGTTTACAATCACAGCACTTCGAAAAAGGCGGCTTACGACGATCCCGACGACACGTCCATTAAAGACTCCATGTACCGGCGTATAACCGGAGCGGAAATGAATACAGTTGTATTAACCGTGGACACTTCAAACGAAAGGACCGACTGGAGGGAAGCGGAACAATACGTTCAGGATGCGCAAAAATACGGCCTTCTTTTCGGACACTGGGATATTCTCCGTTCCCTCCTCTACATGGGACGTTTTTCCAAAACGCTGGATGACCCGGAAG
This sequence comes from bacterium, assembly GCA_029548585.1. Taxonomy (GTDB): domain Bacteria; phylum Ratteibacteria; class UBA8468; order B48-G9; family JAFGKM01; genus JALNXB01. The sequence goes on from JAKPNC010000152.1 coordinate 22,333, forward strand.
GGCTGGAAAAAGAGAAAGCTGAAGCTAAAAATATATTTGCAAAGAAAATGCTGCCGAGCATAGAAAAGATAGCCGGTAGTTTGAAGAATTATCCGAATTTCATTTTTTATTACGGAGCTGATGAATGCAACTACGGGAATTACAAGCTGAATGTTTATGTTCAGAAACTCTACTACGACGCGCTCAAAAAACTTGATCCGTACCACGTGGTTTTCGGGGTATATGCGAGGGTAATACCTCCCATTCCTGACGCTATCGATTACTTTGACGTGCTCGGCTACGACGTGTACACTTACCCCAACTGGGAAAAAAATACAAGCCTGGTATGCGACGCAATGGCCGTCCAGGTAGCCCAGCTTGACCGCAGATGCGCCGGGAAGGATATGCCGGTATGGATGGTGCCGCTGGGAAATGCCATTGACTGCAACAGGACACCGCGCTTTCTTACAGACAGCGAACAGGTCTGCCAGACATATACCGCCATCATATACGGAGCCAAAGGACTTCTTTACTTCAACAACGACCTTATACAGAGCAGGTCTACGTGGGCAACATTCAAAACCCTCGCTGAACAGGTAAAGGCGATGGAGCCTGCACTTCTTAACTATCCGGTAAAATATGATATAACATACGATCCCGGAGTTTTCATTCCGGATGAATGGAAATGCCCCGACATACATGCAGGGCTTTTCAAATTTCCCGACGGAGATTACCTTCTGCTTGCGGTCAACGGGCGGGATTATCCTGTAGTTGCTGACTTTTTCATCCAGGGACTCACAAGCGCCAGCAGGATGTTCACCCGTCCCGGCACCGTCAAGATCACAGGCGCGGTGTTCCATGAAGTATTTGACAACTACGGGGTGGCCGCATACCGGCTAAAAATCAAGCCCCCTTCCGGGGGCGGTGAAATAAAGGTGGCCGTTGATATAAAGGCACAGCCAGAGCTCGAAAAGAAAATTCCCCACAATATTCAGCTTATAAGAGAAGCCACAGACCGGAAAAATCACGTTCTCAATCCTTCTTTTGAAATGGAAAGGAAGGTGGACTTCATGCCTGATTTTTACTTTCCGTACAACGTTCTTGAAATCGACAGGATAGGAGAGAAAGGATCCTCCTGGTTCCTCGATACGGAGAACCCGAAATTCGGAAAGTATTCCTTGTGCATGCATCGCCATCCTTTAACTGGCGGGTTTAAAAAAATGAACGTGGGCGTATATGCGAGATACGGAATCAATTCCAGGGAAAAAGGCATTCATACATTCTCCCTGTATGCCCGTTCTGCGAAATCCGAAGACAGGTTATCCGTCGGAATAAAAGAAAAAGAAGGGGCATGGAAAAACAAAGTGTTTAATATCACTGAGACATGGGAAAGATACAGCCTCAATTTTGAGATTGCCGGAGGAGGAACCAAAACCACGAATAAGCTTATTCTCATTCAGTTATTATCGGGCGACTCAACAATATGGATAGACGGGCTCCAGTTTGAGAAGGGAGAAGAAGCAACTCAATTTTCAGAGAACTGAAAGGACCATCAGAATGAATTCAAGAGAAAGATTTATCGCGGCAGTGGAAGGACGGGAATGCGATTTCCCTCCACTTGCCCACATGGCCGCCCTTACAACGGTAGAACTTCAAAACAAGACCGGATGCCGGATGCCTGATGTACATTCAGACCCGCAACAGCTTGCAAGGTTATGTTTTGCCAACCACGAGGTTCTAGGGTTTGATGCGGTTACTTTCATCATCAACTATTTCAACGAACCTGCCGCCCTCGGATGCAAAATGAAATGGGGAGATATGAGACAACTGCCTTCGTACGATTCTCACCCATGGGAAAAGGAAGAAAACGCCTATGTTCCTGAAGACCTGCTTGACAGGCCTCCTGTGAGCACCTATCTTAAAACCCTTGCCATCGCAAAGAGGGATTACGGGAAAAGAGTTGCCGTACTGGGAAAAATCATGGGGCCGCTATCGATGGTACAGGTGATGCACGGAATTGAAAACACAATGGTCGGAATGATAGAAAACCCTGAAAGAATCGCGTATTTCCTGGAAATTGCAGCAGATATTCTTGCCAGGTGCGCGGTTGCCCAGTTCGAAGCAGGCATAGACGCACTCGGAATAGGGGAGGGGGGAGCAGGATCCAACATGGTTTCTCCTTCAATGCACGAGAAATTCCTTCTTCCGGTTCATAGGAAGATGATAGCTAAAATCCCCGGCCCCACAATCATGCACATTTGCGGGGACATTTCCCCGAGACTGAGCCTGCTGGCTCAAACGGGCTTCACATGTTTCAACTTCGACCATGACATCAATCCTTCAAAAATGAAAGAAATTTCAAGGGGTAAATTTCGAATCATGGGGAATGTAAGCACAACCGATTTGTTAAGAGGTTCTCCAGCAGACATTGAAAAACAGGTTATGGAAAATATGGAAGCAGGTGTAGATATCATAAGCCCGGGATGCGCGGTATCACCAGAATGTCAGAATGAAAATTTCAAAGCCATGGCCAGAGCAATCAGAAATCGGAAACGAAATTGAACATGCACATTTTCCCAAAGATTGCAGTCAAATTCTCGTAAAATCGGATGAAGAAGGGATTCGCAAACGTGTCCGAAAAACTCTCGACGCCTGCATGAAAAGCGGAGGGTACTGCCTTGGAACAGGGAACAGCGTGGCCAACTACATTCCGCTGGAGAACTACCTCGCTATGCTGGACGAGGGAAGAAATTACATGTAGCCCGCTCTGCTTTTCTTTTAAATGCCATCCCTGCACGTTCAACCGGGAGATTTAAAGACGTCTATTTTTTAACGGGAACACCCAGGGGCAGTACCGTTCTGCCGTAGACTTCGTTCAATATCTGTGCCATGGCAGTATAAACAGCTGAAGCGCCGCACACGATTCCCTCAACTCCCGCAAAGGTTTTCACTGCAAGGCTTCCCGTTGCATCACCGATAGAAAGAAGCAAAAACAGAAGGGTGAGAGACCCGAAAATAAACTGCAGGGCTTTATTCATCCTGAGAGTTCCAAGGAACAGGAAAAACGTGAATATTCCCCACATCAGAAGATAAAAGGACATTGCTGCCGCAGAATTCGTTTCGCCAAGGCCCATTTTTGGCATGACGAGTAGTCCGACAAGGGTCAGCCAGAACAAGCCGTACGAAGTGAATGCCGTTGTCCCGAAAGTATTTCCTTTCTTCCATTCCATTATTCCCGCTATTATCTGCGCCAGACCCCCGTAGAATATACCCATTGACAGTACCATGGTCCCCAGTTCGAACAATCCGGCATTGTGAAGGTTGAGAAGAACGGTTGTCAATCCAAAACCCGCCAGCCCCAGAGGAGCGGGGTTCCCAGTACTGTCTATCCCTTTAATGCTCAATTCCTTTGAATCCATTTCATCTCTCCTTTACCCTTTACCCAGAACTTTTTTTTCAGGGGAATGGCGTTAATTTTACTTTTTCCCTTCCTTCTCTAATACGCTTTCACGGTGAGGGGTTTATCCCAACACTGCCCCATTTTTTTCAAAGTGGGAAGTCTGATTTATTTTTTTAACATACCGAAGTCTTGCTTACTTGCCGAAAAGTTCATACAGCATTATGGAAAGCTCTTCCACCATCTTGTAACCGGCAAAAGGTTCAAGATTGCTCCCGTAATAAGTGGCGCCCGAATATCCTCTGCCGAGAATACCGTATATTGTCGGGCAGTATCCCAAAGACCCGTGTGCCAGCTCCGATACAGCGGTGACTTCCGCCGGACTTCTGCGTTTTATATCTATACCGAACTGGGAGTAAAGTTCGCAAGGCACCGTTGCAAGGGCAAATCCTCCGATTCTCAAGGCATGAAGCGGAACCTGTTCATATGGATTATCCCTGTATTTTTCATGTAAATTCAATATCCCTTTCTGAAAATTGTATCCATTTGCAATATTATTGGTTGTGGGTCTTTCTTCGGATCCCTTTTCAACCACTTCTTTTGCATTCTTGAGCATTTCTTCCGAAGGCAACCTGATTCCAACTGTAATTTCTCTGAAAATATGCTTTACCACGGAAGAATCGCAAACAGGTGTTTCCTTAAGCAGTCTCAGCGTTTCTCCAGCAAGCATGATTGAAATCTGTTTCAGCCGTCCTTCTGCATCGTGCAATCCCTCAATATCAGGCAGTCCCTCCTGTTTAAGCTGGTTAAACCGGCATATATCACCGCATGCACCCTGTATGTAGAGCAAAGGAACATTGTAACCGAGGGCATCTCTTATGAGCCGGCGGGAAGCGCCGGGAAAATCGGAGGAAACATATTTAAATGCACAGCCGGTAGTGGCATGGCAGGCGTTGTTATGGATAACGCTTATTATCCTGCCTTTACTGTCAAGCGCATATAGCACCGCATGGGAAGGGTCATCCGGCCCCTCTATTCCTGCGAATCCTGGATTCGTTGTATTCCCGTACATTGAGTGGCTTCCGTCTTTCCAGCAAACCCTCCGGTTATAGCCTATTCGGGCTTTACCAAGCCCGTAGCCAATCCTTGCCTGAACAGAATTATCCACGGCTTCGGCTGCAACTTCAAGGAGCCATTTTTCAAGCGAATCCATATATTCCGGGTTGGCCGGCCCCCAAACGCTTTGCAAGCCGGTATACGGCCCTGAATGGGTATGGGTACAACAGATAATTACGCTTTCCGCAGGAATATTCGTGATTTCAGAAATTTTTATCGCTACCTTGTCAACGAAATTTCTGGTAAGATATAAAAGATCGCAATTGATTATAAGAACACTTTGACCGCCTTCGGATAAGTAAAAGGCATTTGCTTCAAGATCATCCTTTATCCTGTCAGAAAAACGAGGTTCGAGCATCCCTGAAACAGGGTCACCCACTTTGCAGTTTATTACCCTTGAAGCCGCTCCAACTTTCAGATTTTTCATTTTAGCCTCCGTGTTACGCAAAATCGTCCACCAGAAGACATGGCACTTTTTCCCGCAACTTTTCATTATACAGCCGATGCGGGTAAAATTACAAAAGGAGATAACCCATTGATTTTTCCATTGGTTAAAGGAAATTATTTTCTTCCCTTCCAAATGAGGTTATAATGTATAGGAGAATGTACTTTTTTTCTGCACTTTACAGAGGAGGATTCATGATGAAGATTTTTTCTTTTTTTATATCTTTATTCCCTGCAATATTTATCATTTCTTCAAGCCTGCCTCTTCACTCCTCGTCATTTCCTATCAAGATAGACGATGTTTCCGGTTATGATTCTCCGTGGCCCCTGATCGTGGGTATTCCATTTCCCCGCGGCCAGGTAAGCGATTCGAACTCCATAAGGATCATATCGGAAGGCAGGGAGGTACCCAGCCAGATAGATGTTGCCACAACTTGGCAGGACGGCAGCATAAGGTGGGCGCACGCCGGTTTTACGGGATCCCCGCAGGGACGGTATATTGTTGAATACGGGTCCGGCGTGAAGAGAGGCACGTATACTGGCGGTCTGAAAGTAACCCGCCAGGATGAAGGAAGATTTACGGTGGATACCGGTGCGGCGGTATATGAATTTGACCCAAACGGCATACTTCCCGTCAGCGGCTGGCTTTATTCGGATAAAGGACGGACAAAGATACTGCAGGATTCGGGAGCCGGGATT